>JBQGBW010000182.1:0-5939 GCA_052043475.1 Magnetococcales bacterium HHB-1 | reverse complement strand
CAAAAAGAGTGTACCTGGGGAAGATTTGAAAATAATGGTATAAAAAAGATTAACCTGGTGCTGCTCTCCTGAAGAGAGTTGATCGATCTCTATCGGTGTGTTGTCGTGTAATGTTTCAAAATGAAATCCGCTTTCTCTATTCACAGAAAAGCGTTTTCCCCTCATTTTCGCGCCCACAATATCCATAAACGCTTCTATCTTCTCTAACATACCATCAAAGATAGAGAGTTTTACCTTCGTATCCTCAATGTAGAGCGAGAGAACACGGGCTTTGTCATCATCAATCTTTTGATCTGGCAGAGGTAGCGAATCGTTCTCATCCAATAACCCTGTCTTTTTTAACCTTTCTCTCCACACCTCAATTTTTTCATACTCCTCGCGAATTTTCAGGTCATCTATATCCGGGAACACAACCATCTCCAGCAAACGAAGAGGAAATGACTGTTCCTTTTGTTGAGAGAATGTCGCAAACTCAGAAAGCGTTTTTGTGATTTTTGCTGCTAATTCTCTAGCATTTTCTCTGATCGCAACAGTGACCTCTGGTCTTGATGGATATTCTGAGGAATAATCTGCTTTGCCATCAAGAACAAAAAGTCTTTGCGCTTCTATCAGATTGATGTTTCCTTTTTTTTCTTTTCTTAACCAATATGGCCCTTCAGGCGATCTGGCAAACACCCATGAGTCGTTCCTTAAAGCACCTTTTTCGTAGTAATTGACGTTAAAACTGCCACTTATGTTGCTGAATTCAAAAATCTCTTTATTCTCAAAAATTATTTCAAGCGTGCCAAACCGGACCTCGAAAAAAAATTTATACCGTCCAGAAAAAAAAGCATCAATTAATCTCAAAATCGTTGTCTTACCGCAACCGTTTGGCCCATGAATAAATGTAATGCCGCCCTCCTTCAAGATAATATCATGGTCTAACGAACCAAAAAGTTTGGTAATCTTAATTCGTTTGATTCTAGCCATCGTTTTATACCCTGAAGGAAGAGAGGCGTTACCTGTAAACTATTTAATCTCTGGATCAAACGGGGAGACCTCAAACCCCATGCGCTGCATGGAGAGCAGAATAATTTCAACAATATGCGTCAGTTTCAGGTGATCTGAACTGATCACCAGATCATAATAGGTGCTCTTTGTTGGAAAACGCTTATAGAGGCTGCGCACAAAGTTTGTCCGCTCTTTATTGGTATGAATCACCAATTTTTGTGCGGACTTCGGAGAGACCCCTTTTCTTTTGCAGATCCGGTGGGCGCAGCGCTCTAGGGAGCCGGTAATTTTTACGCGAAAGATATTGCGCTTATCAAGGATAAGATGCGCACCACGCCCCATGATTACCCCCCCTTGATCAGCAATCTTACTGATGGTTGAGGCAAGCTGCCGATAATACGCATCACGTGAGATATGATCCGTCGAGGTAATCACATGAAACCAGTCATCCAGCGCGTTTTGCAGTTTATCATCAAGATGGTCTAATGATTCAGCGTCGTTGGTATGCCAATGCGCCTGAAGATTTTTACGGATCTGGTTATCAAAAAGTGTCGTTTTAAGCTGCTTGGCTAAAATCGTTCCCACCTTTCGACCACCCGAACCATAATCACGGGAGATTGTCACCACCGGAACCGTTTTAGGAGGAACCAGAATGCGTTTTCGCGTCAAGGGTTCAGAAGGGTCTTTTGCGAAGACGTGGGAGAAGAAGTCAACGGTTTTAAGTGCCTCAGAGGAGGTTGCCTCAACGGCCGAAGCGGTCATCTCCGCTAAGGAGAGCGACTGACTTCGCTCACCATGTTGCGCGTGCAGAGCATCGGTGAGCGAATGAAACAGCGTATTGACATTATCCGCCAGACTTTTGACCACCCGAAAAGCCAGCGAAGGGTCTTGGTGCATACGCGTAATCGCATCCTGGATACCCAGCTTTAGAATCCGGCAATCCGTTAGTGCACGAACCGTGGCATATTGAGGATGATTACTGAATATGGCAATCGTACCAATCAGATCATTTTTTTGGGGGAAAGAGAGTTGCTCTTCACCATAGCGCGTCTCTAGAACCACCTCAGCAACCCCCTGCTGAATCACATAGAGGTATTTAGGTCGTTCTCCCCGGCGGAGGATCACCGTCCCTTTAGGATAAGAGGTTCCCAGTTGGCGGCTGGAAAGAGAAGGAATATTCAAGAGTCCATATCCATGCTATGTCGCTCAAAAGGGGGAGAAAGCGACGCGGGTGACATCAGGGAGAGGCCAAGCGAAAACTTAGACTCTGTTGCTGGCGTCAGGTTTTCTCTTTCAGCCAAACGCCAACTAAACGATTGCAGCGCTTCAAAGGAGCCCTCAATCAGTTCAAGTTCTGCTTCACAAATTTTTTGTTTATTCTCCCCAGCAACAACCACGCCATAATCCAGCGCAAGTTCGGCCTTAAAATGATCGTCGATCAAAATCAACGCCTGCCGATCAATGTCTGTGACAAACAGCGTGTGCAGAGGAGAGGAGAGGTTAAGCAAGGAGGATAGACGTGTCCTCAACGCACCAGAGGGAAGTTGCTCTAAACGCTGCACTGGGTGTGGGATCGGAATTTCGATCTCCTCCCAACAGGCCACCCCCTTGACCACTTCACGCGCCCCTTTCAACCCCGCCCAATAACGCGTATCAGAACCACTGATACGAAAAGCAAAGCGTTTCTTAAGCAGCGTAAAGAGCGCGGTATCCTGATAAAATGCCTTATAAGGTTTCAGCATTACTGAGCGGCCCTGAGACGTGCGGATAATTTCAGGGTCTTTAAGAAGCGAATGGAGATGTTCTTTAGAAGGGGACGTAAGTTTAATCTCTTGCTCCACGTTGACTACCACCCCATGGTTTTATTGATCCAGTTTCGCAACTGCCCCTGAGGAAGAGCACCTACAATCTGGTTCTTCAGGCGTCCCCCCTCAAAGATCATCAAGGTAGGAATCGATTGAATACGAAACTCTGTAGCCAGACGCCTGTTCTCTTCCGTATTCACCTTAGCAAACTTCAGACGCCCCACATAGATTTTAGCCATCTTCTCCAATGCAGGGGAGAGCTGTTTACAGGGCATACACCACTCCGCCCAGAAATCGACCAAAGTGGGCTTAGAGGCTTCCAGAACGATTTCACGAAAGTTCTCATCTGTCACCACCAGAGGGATTCCTGGTGCATCCAGTGGCAACGGCTCGCCACAGCGCCCACATTTCGCCACCAGATTTGCAGCAGACTGTTTAACGACATTTTTGCTTTCGCAAGAAAGGCATATTACGTGCATGTTCTCACACAAAAAAATAGAGATAAAAACAGAAAAAAGAAGCCCCCAAAAAGAGCTTCTTTTTAAATCGGGAGGATACTTTACGACTATTTTGTCACCGGATAGCCCTGACTCTGCCAATGGCTCATACCACCAGAGACATTATAGACTTTCTCTATTCCCCCTTTTTTCAGGGTCACAGAGGCCATCATGGAGCGCGAACCACTTAAACAGATTAAAGCGACCTCTTTACCGGCATGTTTTGCTTTAAGCTGCTCCAGTTGTGCGGAGAGATCCCCCATAGGAATATGCACGGACTGTTTAATATGGCCGCTCTGATACTCCTGGAGTGTGCGCACGTCCACTAAAACCACCTCGCTGGGTTTCTCCAGCTTTTTTGAGAGATCGTGGACCGTGATATTCTCGATATCATAAATTCGGGCTAAAATGGGACCACGGAAGAAAAATCCAAGAAAAACAACGATGAGTAAAACTGTGGTCCAGTTTTGTTGAATCCAGTTCATAAAAATTTCCTACGAGCGCTAAAAGGCAATCCTTATCAAAGGATCGTTCATCAACGAATGTAACGTTACGGCTGTTTGTTCACCTTGAGCACGTCCAAGGTGGGACAGAATATTTTTCTAGTGAGGGTGAGCAGGTCCAGCACCTTGCAGTCGCCAACCCGATAGAAGACCTGATTGGCCACACGACGTGATGTGAGAATATTTTTATCACGCATAATCGTAAGGTGTTGAGACACATTGGATTGTGTTGTACCCACAGCTTCAACCAGTTCCTGAACACTCAACTCCTTATCATCCAGAGAGGCAACCACCTTTAAGCGCAATGGATGGGAGAGGGCTTTCATGCAGCGGGCAACTTTCTCGATGCTCTCTTCGTCAAATTTACAGTCAGACACGGCGGCCTCTTCTTTTCTTTAATAAAAACAATAAAAAATCCATCTTGGATAAATTAACCTTTATGATTCTAAAACAATTTTTGGTTTTAGTCAATATACGAACCACGACAAATCGTTCAAAAAGCTTAAAGGTTAATCTTAAGAGATAGATAGGAATACACCATGAAAAAAGTTTTACCTCCCCTAATCCTCCCCTTCATCGCGCACTTAAAGGAACGCAACTTCTCTCAAAATACCCTTTCATCCTACCGAAGAGATCTCTGTGCCTTTTTTGAGTTCTGGCAGCAGCGCTATCCAAAAGAGCCTCTGGAGCAGAATATTACCACCATTGAGCCTGAAGATCTACGCGCTTTTCTTGGGTGGGGACGACGCAAGGGGTTGGCAAAAACGTCCCTACAGCGCCGACTCTCCTCCTTACGCTCCTGGTTCAATTTCTTAGAGCGCAGTGAGATCATTTTGGATAATCCTGCAAAAAAAGTGGCCTCACCAAAAACACCAACACGCCTTCCTCGCGCGCCCACAGAGGAGGATACCGCCCATCTGATTAAAAACACCCCCCTAGGCTGCACCGCCAAAGATCCAGAGAAGTGGGTTATCTTAAGAGATATGGCGCTTTTAGAGATTCTCTATGGCTCAGGACTCCGGGTAAGTGAACTCTGTAATCTGAACAGCGAACATATTGATCTCTCCGAAGGCTGGTTACGCATTTTAGGAAAAGGCCAGAAGACCCGTTACGCCCCCTTGGGAGAAAAAGCCATTGATGCACTCAAAAAATATCTTAAAGCAAGAACCCGTGAAGGCGGCACCTTAAAACCCGATGAAGCGGTTTTTATCGGCGTTCGCGGAGGCCGTCTCAACCCACGCATGGTGCAGAGACTCTTGGAGAAGCTACGGATGACTCTTGGCATACATGGGGATGTCACCCCCCACGCCCTACGCCACGCGTTTGCCACCCATCAACTCCAGGCGGGCGCTGACCTGCGTGCCTTACAGGAGATGCTCGGCCACAGCACACTCTCCACCACCCAGCGCTACACCCATCTTGATCTGGCCCATCTGATGAAAAATTATGATAAAGCCCACCCAAGAGCGCACCTGAAAAATCGTTCTTAAGAGGCAGTCATCTTCTGGCTAGCAACAACAGTGGTTCTAACTACAGATAATAAGAAACAAAAAACTTCCCTGTCTTTTATTCTTGTGCTACCGTCGGAGCTATCTTTGGAGATAAATAGAAAATAAGGACATAAATCATGCGGTGGCTCCCCCTGTTTTTATCTTTAACCCTCTATCTGTTAAACGGCACAGCACAGGCCAACCCAGAACAAGAGGAAGCACGACAAAAAGCAAAGCAGGCTATCCATGATATCATGGATAACCTTAACCACGATATCAAAAGCAATCGGGAACGTGTTTACCAGTTATGGAAACGGGGGAATAAACTTTTCAGCCAACACCGTTTCACCAATGCCGCCTACGTATTCGAACGGGCAGCTAAGCTTGAAAAGCAAGGACCAGTACCAAGAAACGATATTTTTACTAAGATACTCATCAGAACAGGACAAAGCTATGATTTCGCAGGAGATTATCGTAAAGCAAAATCAGTACTACAACAAGCGCTCACAGTAAGCAAAACCGCACAAGATCTTGGCCCTGAACATGAGAATACAGCCATGGCTCTACAAGCCCTGGCAAAAGTTCACATGGAAGAAAAGTCATACAAGAAAGCAGAGTCGCTCTATCGGCAGGTTTTACAGATTGATGAAAAAA
>JBQGBW010000181.1:0-6036 GCA_052043475.1 Magnetococcales bacterium HHB-1 | reverse complement strand
TGATTGAGATCAATGTGGGTTTTAACCTGCTGTAGATGCTGCTCCTGGATGGTTTCAAGCTGCATATGTTGTTGTGTGAGTTTCTCTTGCACAGTTTCCCCAAGCTGTTGCTGCGTTTGATCCTGGTGAGTCTCCAGTGCTTTTTGCAGTTGGGTTTGAATCTGCTGCTGTTGGGTGTTGAGCAACTGCTCCTGTTGCACCATGGTATCGGTGAACTGTTGGGTCAGTTGATGCAGATGGGCTTGTTGTGTTTCAGTGAGATTCTTTTGATGGGTTTGCAGAATCTGCTGCGTTTCTAATGTATCGTCTTGCAGTCGGGTGATCGATTGATCTACATTATTGGCCAGGTAGTCGGTTTGGGTGCGTAGAAAACGTTCCTGGCTCTGGAGTGTCTCTTCAAGCTGTGTAAGCAGTTTACTACTCTTTTCCTCCAGTGTGCTATGCAGATGTTCCTGAACTTTTGCTGTTTGATCTTCTTGTTTTTGTTGATGTTGATCCAGTGTGACATTTAAGAGGGATTGATTCTCTTTGAGCACATCATGCAGCTGTTGCAGGAGCTGTTTTTGCTGGCTCTGCTGTTCTGATTTTAAGGTTTGATCCAGGTTTTTATTCTGTTCAAGGAGTTGCTCTAAGGATTGGCTCTGTTGATGATGGTGATTTTTAATCTCGGCATCCAGGGTCTGATGATGGGTTTGCAGTTGCTCTTTGAGCTGATTTTTAAGCTGTTGATTCTGTTTGATCAGTTGTTGCTCTTGGATGGTGAGCAGTTGCTGCTGTTTTTCACCACTCTGAGTGGACATCTTATCTAAAAGAGTGGTCAGTTTTTGTTGATATTGATCGCTGTGGCTCTCTAAGAGCTGTTTGAGGGTTTTTTCTAACTGCGCCTGAGTTTGATTATCTAAAGCTCTAAACTGGTGCTCCAGGGCTTCTTTAATGATTGTCCGTAACTGTTTGCTGGCATGGGCACGTTGTTTTTCAGCCTTCTCTAAAGAGGTTGCCAGTTTATCAGAGTGGGTTTGAAGCTGCTCGTGCAATGCTTTTTCAAGCTGTTCTCTGTTTTTGGTATCTAAGCTATTGAGTTGGTGTGAGAGGGTCTCTCTGAGAATTTCACGCAGCTTCTCACTGGCTTTTGTGCGATGAACTTCCGCTTTCTCCAGTGCTTTTGCCAGTTTTTCAGTATGGGCATTGAGCTGTTGATTAATCGCCTGGTGCAACTCCTCTTTAAGGTTTGTGGTTGTTTTCTGGATCTGTGTGGCGGAGTGGTTGAGTTCTGTGGCGAGCTGTTCAGAGAGATTCTCTTGCTGCTCTATAAGTGCCTGTTTTATGGTTGGTTTTAAGGCGTCAATGACGGTCTGTGGCAGTTGCTCCAGATGTTGTTGATTCTCTTTATTGTGTGTGGTTGAGGTGTTGAGCGCGTTTTGCAATTGCTCTTGTTGCTCTATCAGCGCCTGTTGCATGGTGGGTTCTAAGGTATCAATGAGGGTTTGCGGCAGGGTATCTGTAAGAATTTGCTCCAGATGTTTTTGCAGTTGGGGTGTCCATTGATCAAACTGTGTGATCTGCTGAGCGAGCAGTTTTTTGATTTGTTGTTGATTGTCATTCTGTTGCTGCTGCTGTTGATCGCTCTTATCTTCAAAGGCGGCGTGCAACTGTTGGTTATGCAGTTCTAAACGCTCCCCAATGGTCTCTTGCAACGCGGATTGCTGTTTTTTAGCCCACTGTTGCCACACATGATGATTTTCCTGATGCGACGCTTCCCAGGCAATATGGAGTTGTTGCAGCATCTCTTGGGCCTGCTTTTGCAGTAATGCATTGATTGGATCTAAGTTGAGCTCTGGTGCAGCGTTCGGGAGATGCTGGGTAATGATCTCTCCCAGATTTTGTTTAAGCTGCTCTTCCTGATTGCGGGTGATCTTCTTTAAGGTGCGGCTTAAGAAGGATTGTTGATCATCACTTTGATGATTGAGTAACGATTGAATGGTTTGGGTATGCTGCTGTAGCGTTTGCTCCATGGATTGCATCAGTGCAGAAGCTTGGGCCTCATCTTTTTGATCGCGAGACTGTTGCTCTGATTCCATCTCCTGTGTGGGCTCTTGCATGGTCTGTTGATTGAGAAGATCTTTGAGCGTTTTGGTGGTTTTATCCGCATGTTGATTTAAGACCGTATGCAGTTGGCTACTGATATTTTCCAGAATGCGGCTATCCTGGATCGAGCGCTGCTGTTGAATGCTGTTTTGTAGGCGTGCTTCTAATTGATTTAAATTTTCTTCTCGATGCTTGGATTGTGCTTTTAGTGAAGCTTTCAGTTGGGAGACCAGTTGATGATCTCTCTCTTTATGGTGTGCTTGTTGGCGTTCATTGTCGTGATGGATCACATCGCGCACACGATCAACAAGCTGTTTGGCTTGGGTTTTAAAAAAATGGTTCGTCTCTTCCTGCTGCTGCTGGCGATTATCCAGGAGCATCTTTGATTGATTATTGAGGATATTAATAATCTGTTCGGCACGCTCCTGCTGTGCTTCAGAGAGTGCTTCAAGCTGCTTGGCGTTCTGTCCCTGGGTCTCTTTTTCTGTCTCTGTATGGTGGCGCCAGAGCGTGGTTAAGTGATCGGTCTGCTGGGTGATCTCTTGCGCGAGGGTCTTATGGGTCTGATTGGTCTGCTCTTTCCAGGCTTTAAGCAGGGATTCGGTCTGCTCTTCCCCTTGAATGGAGAGGCTGATGGCGATCTGTTCCAGAAGTTCATCGGTGAGATCTTTATTCTGTTGTTCCCACTTTTTGGTGGCGGTAATCATGGCGTCGTGCTGTTTTTCACCATGGCTCTCTAAGCTGTATTGGAGCACTTTTTGAAGATGTTCAACACCTTTTTGGCTCTGTTCCTGAATGGTGAGTTGAAGCTGACGGATGCTGTTCTCAAGGGTGTTTTGTGTATCTTTAATATTTTTTAGGGTATTGATCTGCTCTTGTTGCACCTGGCTGTGCAGTGTCTGCTGGCCCTTTTTCTGGGCTTTAAGAAAAGTCTCTATGGCCTCTGCCTGATTCTGGCTGATTTTCTCCAGTTGTTGTTGCAAAAAATGGTGGGTACGTGCTTCGGCCTCTTGCAGGATATTTTTACTCAACGCTGGCTCTGTAACCGTCTGTTTCTGCTCATGGCGGGGTTGTTCCAGGCGATCGAGTTGTTGGGTGGCCTGTTCAATACGCTCTAATATGGCAACATTCTGCTCCATGAGGGTACTGGTCTGTTGCGTGCTCTGCTGTTGCAGATCTTGATGCACGTTTTGCCACTGTTCAGCCATACTGTTGAGCAGGTCGGCCTTGAGTGCTTTGTGGGCATGATCCTGTTGATCTAAGCGCTGATGATTCTCTTCTTGCAATTGATTTTGAATGTGTTGAATGAGTTGTTGATGTTGTGTCCGGCTGCTTTTTAGTTGTTCTTGGGCCCATGCAGCGCCTTGATTGCGAATCTGTTGATTGACAGAGGTGGTGATATTGTCGAGATATTCGGACTGTTGTTGATTTCCCTCTTCTTGAAAGCGATTCAAAGTCTCTTTAAGGGTTGCTTTAATGTCATCGATAATGGTTTCGGTGAGCTTTTGCATTCGGGCTTCATCAGAAGCGTGCGCCGGTTTTTGAGCCTCTTTGGCGTGGGACTCTAAACGGTGAGAGAGCGTATCGGCGGTGGTGTGGATCTGCGCTTTGAGTTGTTTTAGTTCGGTGTGGGTTTGGGTGGCAAACTGCTCTAATGTCTCTAGAAGCCCCAGTTCCCGTTTTTTAGCCTCAGTGAGCATCACTTGAAGGTCTTGCTCCAGTTTATGGTTACCTTCCTCCAGGGTGCTGTAGCGTTTTTTGGCTTCATCGGCGCCTGCGACGACATGATCCAGTTGATTTAAGAGGTGTTGGCCATCCTGGCGAATTGTATTTGCTGTTTGTTGTAGCAGGGTGGTAAAGCTTTGCTCCAGTGCGTTTTTCTCCTCACCAAGGCTCTGCTGAATCTGCTTGAGTTGCTGCACCAGATCGTGGATCGTACGGTCCATATGGGATTCAAAAGCCTCCGCCAAACCGTTGCGCATCGCTTGTACACCATGGGAAAGATCTTCTAAAGGCTGTTTTAACCCATCATTTAAGCCACGTTGAATTTTATCGAGTAACTCTTCAGGAAGCCACTGTTGTGGGGTATCGGTCAGTGTGGGGAGTCGCTCCTGGATCTCTGTGATCATCAGGGTGACTCGTTCATTAATTGCGTCACTACGTCCACCATGACGAATGGTCTCTTCTCTGATCTTCTCCAGATGGCCACAGATGGTCTCTTCAACCGTTAGTAACTGCTTAATTTGGTTTTGCAGCATGGTTCCTTGTTGCGCATCGTTATCCATGAGCAGCGCCTGGCGATTAAAGATTCTTTTAAAGCCTCGGCGGGATTCGATCATCTCTTTTTTGATATTGACCATGGTCTTGCCAAAGAGGAGCGACATTTGATCAATTTTACTGCCAATATCGTTAAGTAATCCTTCCAGTGTGGCCAGACGACGGTAGGCGTGATCGCCTAATTTGTTGAGAAGTTCCTGATCCGGTGTTTCTAGGGCGGATTTTTGGATGGTTTCAGGAGGCGGTGTACGTGGTTGCTGTGTTTTGAGTGTGGCGAGGGTTTCTGCGACCTGGGTTAAAATCTCCCGGCTTTGTTGCAACTCTTGTCCGGCATGTTCCCAGTAACTGGCTAAGGTATCGTGATTATCACGGGTGATCTGATGCAGTGCCTGGAGACGTTGATCCAGTATGGTGGCAATATTTTCTGTGGTATCTAAGGCCTGTTGTGTTGCGGTGGCCTGTTGATCAAATTGTGGGATATCCAGTTCAATTGCGGGAGGGGGTGGTGTAGGTATATTCTGTACAGCTTGAGATAGTGCTTCAGGAAGTTGTGAGAGAATGGAGAAAGTGTTCTTATGGCCCTCTTTCAAAATTTCTAAAAGTTGTCGTTTTTGGCTCTCCTGATTCTCTTTTAAAACCTGGCTGAGTTGTTCAGACGAGAGGGGTGTGTGTGTGATCGCCGTCGGCACTGGGTGGGCGACACCATGCGGTTGGGGTATGGGCGTATGTTGTAGACGGTCTAAGTGTTGATCGAGACGCTCTAAGAGGGTGATCAGGCGTTCATTGATGGATTCTTCTCTCTTTTTCTGGCCTTGGCGGGCGAGCAGGGCGAGATATTCAGGCTCAACACCGCTCTCAAAGAGGGTATCGATCTGAAACTGTAATCGGTGGATCTGTCCGTAGCGCCAGTGCAGGATAAACTTCTCTAGTGCGGTGATGACAATGGCGGTGAGGATGGCATAAAATGAGGCGATAAATGCGGTGGAGACGCCAGAGAAGAGGGTTTTAAGCTGTGTGGTTACCTCTTCAGGTGCGACCGTGGGATTAAATTCGGTCAATCCCATCAGGATGCCTGCAAAGGTGGTGACAATACCGGTTCCGGTCATAATCCCTGGTAGATGGCGAAAAAATTCGGTCCGCATGGGACCATCAACGAGAACACGGGTAGAGAAGTAGCGTTCGGCGGGTTCTGTGGCGCGATGGATAATGCGTCCACCATCGGAGATGGCTTCAGGGTGGGGTTGTGGATGCAGGGTGCGGGCATATTCATGCCAGAGGCGACTGAAGAGGGGATAGAAAAACCAGTTGAGTTCTACTGGGTCACGATTTGGATTCTCAAAGAGCAGATGGCGATTGGCGGAGAGGATGGTGCGGCGGACCATACTTAAGCGGAAGGTATCCCAGATCGCTTGCCAGGCGTAACCGAGAAGAAAGAAAATCAGCATTGTAGAGATGATGCCTAACAATGTGGTAATAATTGCGGCATGGCCACTGTTGCTTAAGGGGCTGATCAAAAAAGCAGGGAGTTGCAGTTGTTCCAGAATAGGGACAGCATGCATGGACATATGATAGCCACCCGCTATGGCTAAAGCGGCGATGCTTAAGGTCCATAGCGTGGAGAGAAAAGAAGCGAAAATATTGGATTTATTCATTGGAGAGAAACCCTTTTAATGC
>JBQGBW010000180.1:0-6037 GCA_052043475.1 Magnetococcales bacterium HHB-1 | reverse complement strand
AACCTAAAAAACGCATTTGCTCCTGCATCACCGAATAAGCCAGCGCATCCTGTTTAATCAGATTACGCATACCGGTTTCATCAAACCATGCGATATCCAGCAACTCCTGACTCATGCATGAGGGTTCACCTCGCCATTGATCCACCATAAAGAGAAACCCCACATTGGGTGATTTCGCCTTCAGTTGAGGATAAGCCTGTATCAATTTCCAGGTCGTAAGCGAGACATCCAACTCCTCATAGATCTCACGGCACAACCCCTCACTCACATCCTCGCCTTGATCAACAAATCCACCCGGCAGTGACCATTTCTGCCATCGATGATCACGGTAGGCGAGTTTTACAAGAAGAACCTGATGTGCACGGACCATCAAAGCGTGTGCTGAGACAGAGCTTTGTAGACGTTGCGCTACCCTTTGCCTATTTTCTCCTTGCTGATCTTTTCCAGAATAATTTTCCACCCCTTCGGACCCTCAAGCCGCCAATATTGTCGATGTGATCGACCTCGATTCTTAAATAGTACCACAACCATTGGCCGACTCCCAGGATAACCAAGGATACTTAATCCATTAAGGTGCGGTTTTTTATGCAACCCCTTGCGTGACCAGCGCCGCACCTTATGGGAAAGTGCAGTGAAACCACCATAGGTTGATTTAAGATCTTTGGAGTAGTGTTTCAGTACCCGATCCACCTTGAGAGAGGCCCAATCTTTCTGCCAACGCCGCACCTGACGCAGAAAACGCTCCCGAAGCATTTTCCACTCCGGTTTATCGATCCAGGAGATGGTGCGATGTAGCACCACCGGTGTATCAACGCCGGCAAGTAACTCAAGCTGTTCAAAATCGTCGTTGGTTAATGCAACACAACCATCGCTCGCTTTTGGTGGCCGACTGTAGGTATTGGTGGGCGTACCATGCAGCCAGATTCCATAACCGGTCTTTTTAAGCTCACGATCCCACTCATTGGGATAGTTAAGCGGTAACGCACCTGCACCATAAAAATCGGGTAGTTTCTCATCAGAAAGATGCCCGGTCACAAAGTAGAGCCCTACCGGGGTTTTTTTATCCCCCTCTTTATACTTATCTGTACCATTCTTACCGATGGAGACATAGTAGTCTGCAATCAGATAGGGAACACCGCCTTTGTTACGAAAAAGATAGAGCCGTGATTTAGAGAGTTCAACGACAATCGCAAATTTTTGATGATTGGAAAGATAGAGCAGCGCCTCAGGAATACGCTGTTTTCTAGAGATGCCATAATTGTTCAGGTGACGTACACGGATCTTTGCTTCGGCGAGAAGATCTTTCAGACGTCCTTTAGGATCTCTTTTGCTTTGACCAAAACGGTGCAGAGGTTGTGAGTTCGCTAAGAGAAGGTCACCATAGATCAGTTGCGCCAAACGAAAATCGGGTTCCTTACGGGTGAGTTCAGAGAAAGCACCTAAAGCCCGTTTCATATCCCCTCTTTGGATCGATTCGATCCCCTGCAACAGGAGTTGCTCCTGTCCGGCTGTCTGAATATTGGCGCCAAATAGACTGGCGTGGCCTGCATAACCAGGTATCCACCACAACAGCACAATCCAGATCATAAAAAGGGTATTGAAACGCGGGTAACTCATTGAGACTGTTCCTGTACGATCTTCCATTCACTCCCCTCCTTCTGAAGGTGGAGTATTTTATTCACACGGTCACTGTAACGATCTGAGTTATATTCTTGCAAAAATCGAACCTGAATAAGATCTTCCCGCAGATAGGCAATTTTAATCTGTTTGAGTGTAATGCGGATCGATTTAGGTCGCCGGATAATCCAGCGCCGTTTTTTCTCCCAATTATAGCGCGAGAGTCCCCGTGGCGGGTTAAAGCCCTCACCATAAGAGAGCAGATAGCGTCCTACATCTTGAGTGGACCATGCATTACGCCACCCTTCAACCGTGGCGAGAATATCATCACGGATGGCGATCAGATACTCCTGCTCCTGTTGACGTCGGCGTTGACTCTCCTCTTTTAAGAGCTGTAGGCGTAACGTCTCCTCTTTATCCTGACGCTGTTTTTTAGTTAATGCCGCCTGTTGTTGTTTTTTCAGAGCCAGAGCATGTTGTACTGCAAGCGCCTGTTGTCTTTTTTCAGCCGCGAGCTGAAGGCGACGTTTTTCAGCCTGCTGTTGCCGTAACTTTTTATCTCTCTCCTCTTGTCGTCTCCTGGCTTCACGTACACTCTGCGCTTTAAGAATCGCCTGTTGTTGTGCACGATTCTTTGCAAGATGTACCGGTTGGCGACCATCATATTTTGGATTAGAGGAGAACAGTTTTTTAACCAAAGCCAGTTTTTTAACCGTAATGGGATTCTTTTTATCGATCTCCAGCGCCTGATTATAGGCTACAGCCGCTAGCTTGGCATAGATATCACCTAGATTTTCATGTGCGGTTGCATAACTGGGATGGGTCTGGATCGCCCGACGCAATGCGATACGCGCCTGATCATATTTTCCCTCTTCAGCGTAGAGTACTGCTAAGTTATTGAACGGTTCAGGCAGTTCTGGGAACTCTTCACTCAATTGTTTAAAGACCGCAATGGCTTCACGGTTACGACGCTGCTCTGTAAAAATCAATCCTTTCAGAAAGCGCGCCCGGGTATGGCGGGGATACTGTTCTAGAAAACGTGTCAGCCGTTTTTCAGCCTGCTTCAGCTTTTTCTGATCCGCCAGACGATAGATTTCACTAATTTCATCTGCTCTGGCATCGGCCGCCACGCCAATCCACAATCCTAAACAGACGATGCCGTATGATAAACTTTTGAGCATTTGTTTCATGTTTTCAAATTTCCAAAAAAATGATCATGCATCGACCACTTTCACCTTCATTTAAAAAAAGCCCATCACGCACCAAAAAAATTAATGCGGTATTATTTCCCACTTCTGAATGGTTTTTGGGCGATTTTGGATTGTTGAGCCACAGCAAGATCCTGCTGCGCTATGGAGGTGAAAAACTTTTTTGTTAACGCCAGTTTCTCTTGTACTGTACGATTATTTTGATCAATCTTCCAGGCACGATGGTAGGCCTGCGAAGCCAGGTTAGCATAAACATCCCCTAAATTTTCATAGCCGGTGGCATAGTTGGGATGGTTGGTGGTCACCTGAATCAAGGCGTCCCGTGCTTTTTCATACTCACCACGTTCCGCATAAAGAATCGCCAGATTATTAAAAGGCTCAGGAAGTTGGGGATAATCCTCGCTCAACTGTTTAAAGATCTCAATCGCCTCTTTGTTACGCTTCTGTTCGGTCAGAATCAAGCCTTTCAGAAACTTAGCGCGCGGATCTTCCGGGTTATGCTCTAGAAAACGGCTGATCGCTTTTTCTGCTTTGGTAAACTGGCGCTGATCGGCCAGACGATAGATCGCATCAATATCGTTGGCATCGGTTGGCACAGCCCACAACAAAAACCCAACCAGAGAAAAAATCGATAATTGATTAAACGTGGGTATCATTACCTGAAAATCCCAAAGCATATAAAAGATTATGAATTTCATTAACGACTAAAGATGCCCATGAAGAGAGAAGCCCAATATTGAGGGCTCTCTCTTAAAAACAGCAATATAATCTTTAGATTAACGCTTTAAATTTAACGACGGATTTTTTCACGCCGCAGTTGGGTGTAGGCTTCCCTAAGAGCAATATAAGGATCAAGCGCGCCCTTTTTCAAGGACTCATATTCACCGATCTTCAAAGAGGAGTTATTGACCGTCTCAAAAACAGTCACGCCGGCACGCGCCCAACCATCATCAGGAAAATAGGTGGTTGGTTTCATCAGGGTATCGCCCACACGCCCCACGGTATCACGAACATTAGAGGGTCCAATGAATGGCCAGACTAAAAAGGCGCCCTCTCCTGTACCCCAGACACCAAAGGTTTGCCCCATATCTTCAACGGCTGGTTTCATATCGAAGGCTTCAGAAGCCACATCGAAGAAGCCTGCACCACCAATCACCGTATTGATCACAAACCGTCCCAATTCAACACCCGCCTGTTTTCCTTTTCCCTGAAGCAGTGCATTCACAGTCCAGATTGGTGAGGAGAGATTGTGAAAAAAGTTTTTAACCGCCACACGTCCCCCCTCGGGAACAACAAACGCATATCCTTTGCTGACGGGCTTTAAGACGTTAAAATAGAGTGCATCGTTAAAGTCAAACATGCTGCGATTCCATCCCTCTAAGGGATCGGAGACAGTCACGGCGGCTTCTTCCTCCCACCCTGTTTTTGGCTCTGTGGCTTTGTCGTCTGCCCATACAGGTGAGATAAAACCCACCACAACTGCAACGCTCAACCATCCTTTTCCTTTGCGTGCCCAATGTTCTAACATCGAATTCATCCTTAAAAAAACTTAGAGATTAGGATACTCTTATAACCCTATTGGGTAATATATAAAAAGATTTAATTTATAAAGAATGACATTTTTCCTTCTGGAAACCTTGCCATCCATAGGGATAATGAGTGATTATCGTCGCGTTTGTAGACGTCTGTGTCAAACCCTTACGTAGCATTAAACCATGAATGCGCCAGATACTTCATCATTTTCAGCCAATTTTTTTGGCCTCTTAACCCGTAAACTCCAGAAAATGGGCGCTTTGGTGCTCGATGCTGTGGGGAAGACGGGACATGCGTTTATCTTTCTGATTGCCGCAATGATCTCGATCTTCAAACCGCCCTACCGGCCCGCGAACCTTCTGCAACGCATCCATTTTATTGGTATTCGTTCGCTGTTTATCATTATCCTGACAGCGGCCTTCACCGGCATGGTCCTCGCGTTACAGGGCTTTTATATGTTATCAAAGTTTGGCTCCGAAGGTCTATTGGGGCCTGCGGTTGCACTCTCTATCGTTAAAGAGTTAGGCCCTGTACTCTCCGCTTTAATGGTTACAGGCCGCGCTGGATCCGCACTCACATCGGAGTTAGGCATCCAGCGTATCCGGGAGCAGCTTGATGCATTGGAGACCATGGGCATCCAACCCATGAAATATATTGTTGCACCCTGCCTTCAGGCTGGTATGATCGTCTTTCCGCTCCTCAATATCATCTTTAACTGTATTGGTATTTTTGGTGGCTATGTTGTCGCCGTACAGCTCCTGAATCTCTCCAGCGGAACCTATTTTGGCGGCATTCAATCCGCACTTGTGATGCAGGATATCACAATTGGATTGATCAAATCATTTACTTTCGGCATTATTGTGATCTGGATCTGCACCTACCAGGGATATTACGCCCAGAGAGGCGCCAAAGGTGTCAGCCAGGCCACCACATCCGCTGTGGTACAGAGCTCTGTGCTCATTCTCATGATGGATTATGTGATCACCTCACTCACCATGTAAACCCATGGAATCTGATTCCACCAGAATCGCCCCACCAGCATAATAATGGATTGAACTGTGGCGCAAACTCCCTCAACACCCCATGGACAGATCGGTACGCTTCTGATTCAAGCAGGAAAACTCTCCCAGGATCAGATCGAACACGCCCTTGCCCAACGCAAAGAAAAAACGCCTGATGAATATGATGTGGAGCTGATCGGTGAATACCTGGTCACTCAAGGATTGCTCACCCAACACGAACTGCTCGCCTTTCTGCATCAGCAGTTCAAAGAGGAGCAGGCCAGATATCGTCATAATCCACAGTTTAAACCCATTATCCGCTTCGAGAACATCGAAAAAACGCTCGATAACCGGAAAGTGCTTAATGGCGTTAACCTAGAGATACCCAAAGGAAAAATTACCGCCGTAATCGGCGTATCCGGCGGTGGAAAATCGGTCACATTAAAACATATGGTGGGACTGATGAAGCCTGAAAAAGGCACCGTATGGATTGATAATGATCCGATCAATCAACTCTCCGCTAAAAAGCTCAATCAGGTACGTAAACGGTTCAGCATGCTCTTTCAGAGTAGTGCGCTCTTTGACTCCATGAATGTCTTTGATAACGTCGCTTTTCCGCTGCGGGAGAAGACAGAACTCACGGAAGAGGAGATCCATAAAAGGGTCACTAAAAGTCTG
>JBQGBW010000179.1:0-6132 GCA_052043475.1 Magnetococcales bacterium HHB-1 | reverse complement strand
TTTTTTTTTGAGCCATTTTTTTTGCCGCCAGTGCCAACTGTTCTCTTACCGGGTTGCCGGTGAGGGTGATTTTTTTTTCAGGAAAGATTCCTTCAACCTTAAAGGAGAGCAAAATACCTTGGGCCAAGCGGGAGAGCCAGCGGTTGGTCAGGCCGGGCAGAGCGTTTTGTTCATGGATGAAGAGCGGAATATTTAAAAGACGTGCCGCCACCGATACCGGTGCGGAGGCGTATCCTCCCACACCAAGCACAGCGTGGGGTTTAAACTGGCGACAGAGTTTAATGGCGCGCCAGACCGCCACAGGCAGGGTGAGCAGAGTTTTGATGCGGCGTAGCGCACCATGGCCTTTGAGTTGGCCGACATCAAGAAAAAAGGGCGTTCTGCCCAGAGAGGGGAGTAGACGCGCTTCCAGGCCGCGTCTGGTCCCCACAAAAAGGGTCTCTCCCCCCCCTTTTCTCCCACGCTTCGGCCACCGCCAGTGCGGGAAAAAGGTGTCCACCCGTACCGCCTCCTGCAATCAGTAGGCGTTGGTTCTGGGATCTTTTCTGAGGTGTGGGGAGGGGGTCGGTGGTGGGACGGTGGTGTGATCTGTTCATCGTCGGGCTCGATTTTTGGGTGGCGGTTTAACGGTTCTAGAGAAGGCAATCAGTAGTCCGATGGCGCCCATGGTGATAATTAAGGAGGATCCGCCATAGCTTACCAGAGGCAGGGTTAACCCTTTTGGCGGCAGCAGTCCCATAACCACGCCCATGTTGGCCAGGGCCTGGGTACCAATCAATATGGCCAGACCCGATGAGGCGAGGGCGGCAAAACTGTTGGTGTTGTAACGGGAAATCCGGAAGGCGCGCCAGACCAGCAGTGCAAAGAGGATAATTAAAAAGAGAATCCAGAGCAATCCTAACTCTTCACTGATGACGGCTAAAATAAAGTCAGTATGGGCTTCAGGAAGGTAGAACTGTTTCTGTTGGCCTTCGCCTAAGCCGACGCCGGTGAGGCCACCATTACCGATGGCAATCAGGGATTGAGAGAGTTGAAAATCGGTATTGAGTGGATCATCCCAGGGGTCTAAAAAGGAGAGAAAACGAATCAGACGATAGGGGGCTATCATGATGCCTAAGGCGGCGGCGGGGATGGCGAAAAGAAAGAGAATGGAGATCCAGAAGATTGGGATGCCTGCCAGGAAGACCATACCCATCATGACTGTGCCGGTAATGAGGGTGGTGCCAAAATCGGGTTCTGCTAAAAGAAGGGTGGCTGCAATGGAGAAGAGAAGAATAATGGGCACCAGTCCGCCTTTCATGCGTTGGGCGCGTCCAGGATCGGTGGAGAGCAGGTGTGCCATGTAGAGTACGGTGGTGACTTTAAATATTTCTGAGGGCTGGACGGTAAACAGATGAAAATTGAGCCAACGCCGTGCGCCACCCGCTTCATGACTGATGCCGGGAATAAGTACCAAAAGCAGCGCTAAAAGCGAGATCCAGAAACCGATGCGGCCAATCCGGCGAATCGCTTCTGTGGAGAGTCTACCGACAATAATGAGGGTGAAAAAACCTAAAAAGGCGTAGATGCCGTTGCGCAGCGCATAGTAGGCGGGATCATTAAAGCGTCTTAAAGCCAGCGGTGAAGAGGCGGAATAGACCATCACCAGGCCAACCACCACCAGAGCCAGTGCTAAGCCAGCGAGTAGCAGATCTGGTGTGCCCGAGGCGTCAAATATAGGAAAATCATGGGATTTTTTATTGTTGCGTTTTAAGGCCATGGACACAATCTCGAAAGTGGTCGCCGCGTGCTTCAAAGTTATTAAATTGATCTAAAGAGGCGCAGGCGGGAGAGAGCAGCAGGGTGTCTCCAGGCTCTGCTAAACGTTGACCCTCTAAGATGGCTTGGCTTAGATCTTTGATGCGACGTGTGGCAATGGTGGGGCTTAAGGTTTTCTCAAGGTGAGAAGCGGACGCTCCAATCAGGAGGGCTATTTTGCAGCAAGGTTTAAGTTTCTCTTTGAGCGGTGAAAAATCACTCCCTTTATCCGATCCGCCGAGAATGATAATCAACCCCTTTTTAAAGGCGGAGATCGCCTGAAGTGTGGCATCCACATTGGTGGCTTTGGAGTCGTTGATATAGGTGACCTGATCTAAGGTGCGGATGGTCTCAAAACGGTGCGGCAGTCCTTTGAACTGGTTGAGTACGCGCTCGATGGTGGCGGTGGGGATCTGAACCACAGAGGCGATTGCGGTAGCGGCTAAGGCGTTGGTCTGGTTGTGGGGCGCAAGCAGTTGATGGTTGTTAAGCGTGATTATGGGTTTATAGGGGGTTCTGTTACTGGTGCGCAGATCAAAAATTTGTTTACCTTTCATAAAAAATCCCCCCTGAACCGCTTTTTTGATGGAGAAGGGGATGGTGGTAGACGCTGCGTTGCGCAGTGAGGGGAGGATTTTTTTGCGGCACTGGAGATCATCATAGTTAATCAGGGAGAAATCCCCTTTTTTCTGTTTGAGAAACAGGCGTCGTTTGGCTTGGCGGTAGGCTTTGAGCGTACCATGATGGTTGAGATGATCCGGCGTAATGTTTAGGAGAAGGGCGACATGGGCGCGAAATTGACGGATGTTCTCCAGTTGAAAGGAGGAGAGTTCCAGGCAGTAGAACTGATGTTCAGGGTTCCAGAGTTCCAGGGCCGCAGGTCCTAAGTTTCCCCCTGTACCGGTGGAGCGGTTTGCGGCATCGAAGATTGCTCCTGTCATGGTGGTTACGGTCGATTTACCGTTGGTTCCGGTAATGCCTATAAAGCGGGTTTGAGGATTTGCCTCTTTGGCGCACTGATAGAGCCACTCGATATCATTGATAATCTTGCCACCGGCTTGAATGACGGGTTGAAGTCCGGGATGGGTGGGGGGGAGTCCTGGTGAGCGAAAGATGATCGGATATTGGGTCAGGTTATGTTGGGTGATCGGTCCTAAGTGTAGCGAGAGTTGGGGGTGGTTATCGATATCTTTCGGTGGCTGATAATTAAAGCGTTCATCGAAGGCGACCACGGTGAGTCCCTGGCGGAGCAGAAAACGCACCGCCGCCAGACCGGAGAGTCCTAAGCCAACGACGGCAACAGGACCGCTGTTTGGAGGGGTGGGGATCATGGAGATACCTTTTTAGATCAAAAGGGTTAAATTGATTAGCGCACTTTGAGTGTGGCCAGGCCAATCAGGGCTAAAACGATGGAGATAATCCAGAAGCGCACGATCACTTTGGGTTCCGCCCACCCTTTGAGTTCAAAGTGGTGATGGATTGGTGCCATACGAAAGACCCTTTTGCCTCTAACCTTATAGGAGGCTACCTGCAAGATTACTGAGAAGGTCTCCATCACAAAGACGCCGCCGATAATGGCGAGAACAATTTCATGACGGCTCACCATGGCGATTGTACCTAAGGCGGCACCTAAGGATAGGGCACCGACATCGCCCATAAAAACCTGCGCGGGGTAGGTGTTAAACCAGAGAAAAGCCAGCGCTGCGCCCATTATGGCGCCACAAAATACCGCCAACTCTCCAGCGCCAGCCACATAGGGGATGCCCAGATAGTTGGCAAACTGATGGTGTCCTGTGGCATAAGTGATGATCGCAAAACTGGCTGCTGTGAGCAGGGTGGGAACGATGGCTAAACCATCAAGTCCATCGGTCAGGTTAACCGCATTACCACTGCCTGCAATGACTAAAATAGCGAAAGGAAAAAAGAGCCAGCCTAGATTAACGGTAAAATCTTTAAAGAAGGGGAAAGCTAAGGTACCAAAACCACCTTGATCTTGCGATAAGAGAACGGCGGCGGCAATCATCGAGATGATTACTTGAATGGAAAAACGGACCTTTCCTGGTACGCCGCGCGGATTCTTATGGACCACCTTCTGGTAATCATCCCAGAAGCCGATCAATCCAAAGCCTAGGGTGGTGAAGAGTACGAGAAGAATAAAGGGGTTGGTGACATCCGCCCAGAGCAGGGTGGGAATAACAATCCCTGTAAGAATCAGGGTGCCCCCCATGGTGGGGGTACCTGCTTTCTCTGTAATATGGCGTTGGGGACCATCATCACGAATGGGTTGTCCTGTTTTTTGTAGGCGGCGTAGAAGAGCAATCAGGCTGGGAGCGATGATAAAGCTGAGAAACAGTGCGGTCAGGATCGCGCCGATGGTACGAAAAGTAATATATTTAAATAGATTTAAAATACTGAATTTATAGGCCAGAGGATAGAGCAGATTATAGAGCATTGTGATGTCCGCGAAAAATATAGCGATAAATAGAGGTTGTCTTGGGGTAGAGCGTAATCTACCCCAGTGGCTGTTGTCTATAGAAGCTTCTGCACTAACTGTTCCAGGTGCATTCCGCGGGAGCCTTTTATGAGGATGACATCTCTCTTCTTTAGGTGGGGGATAACCTGGTTTGGATCACAGTCGGCACTTTTGAGTGTATGGACTTTAAGTTTTTTACTGCTCAATGCGTTGGTGAGTGCCTGCATTTCAGAGCCCACCACAAAAAGCTGCTGTATACCCGCTTGTAGAATGGCTTTGGCTAACCCTTGATGCAGGGCTTCGCTCTCCTTACCAAGCTCTAACATATCACCTAAAATGGCGATACGGTGTTTTTTTGGTGCCAGCGTCTGTAGTGCCTGTAGAGCGGCTTCCATGGAGGCTGGATTCGCATTATAGCTATCATCAAAGACCTGCCAGCCTTGGCTGCTCTTTTTCAGGCTGCCACGGTTATGTGAAGGGGTGAGGGTGTTGATCGCTTTGGTGATAATTTTAGGCGAGATGCCTGCGCTATAGGCGGCGGCTGTTGCAGCCAGTACGTTGAGAATGGTGTGCTCTCCAAAACCCGCTGGTTGCATCTTGACGTTGAACTTTGGTCCTTGCAGCGTAATGTGGTTCTTACCCTGTTTGACAACCCGTTTTTTGCAGTAAAACGTACTTTTATCTTTGGGTGAGAGTGCAAAGGTGTGAAAGCGGGTGAAGCTCTTCTTTTGGAGTAGGGGGAAGTAGGGGGATGTTTTTGGTAGAATGGCGCGCCCTTTTGGGGAAAGATTCTCTAAAAGTTCCGCTTTGGCTTCTGCGATCTCCTCAACAGAAGCGAAATTGCCTAGATGTGCCGGTGCAATATTGGTGATGACACCGGTATCGGGTTCGGCAATACGGCAGAGCTTTTTGATCTCTCCTTTTGCACTCATTCCCATCTCCAGCACCACAATACGGCAGTCGCTGGGCATGCGCAGCAGGGTGAGGGGGAGGCCGATATGGTTATTAAAATTGCCTTCGGTGGCGTGCAAAGTCTGGGTAATCTCATGGGTGCGGCAGTTGGCGAGCATCTCTTTGACGCTGGTTTTACCGGAGGAACCGGTGATGGCGATCACATGTGGATTAACCTGTTTGCGCCAGTGATGGGCGCACTGCTCCAGTGCGGTTTGGGTGCTTTTAACCTTAATTATGGGAACCTTGACGCTTTTTTTGGGGAGTTTCTCGATCATAATGGCCGCAGCGCCATTTTTGATCGCCTGCTCTATAAACTGATGACCATCAAAATTCTCTCCAGAGAGTGCGATGAACATCTCGCCTTTTTTGAGGGTCCGTGTATCAATGGAGACACCATTCAGGGGTTGATTCCAAGCGTCATCCTTACGTGTTAAACCATTCTTTCCAGAGGTGCCCTGGCTCGATTCCAGGAACCATTGGGGGGTGATCTGCATTGTTCTTAAGCCTGTTCTTCAATAAGGTTAATGACTTTTTTTTCTTTGGATCGGTTGGTGCGGGTTTTGCGGGAGGTGGGTCTTGCAGATGAAGACGGATTTTTCCGTTAGGACGAATGGTGGTTTGGGCTACCAATCCGGAGCCGGTCACCTGGGGAATGAGTTCTTTCTCGTGCAGCTGTTTTACTGCTTCGCCAAGAGAGAGCATGTGGAGCTTTTTGGCCAGTTTGGGTTGTTGCTCCATTTCAGCCGGGAGTTCATGGCGGCTATGCTGTTTTTTAGGCAGAGGGAGTGCAAACTTCTGATGAGGAAAGACCCCTAGCATGGGGAGGGTCTCCTCTGCGATCTCTTTGAAGACGGGGGCGGCAACCTGACCGCCATAGAATTTTCCTTTGGGTTCATCGAGTCCAACAA
>JBQGBW010000178.1:0-6147 GCA_052043475.1 Magnetococcales bacterium HHB-1 | reverse complement strand
GCCATGGGAAGGGCGAATATGCCCGAGATGAGGATGGTGACGGACACTGCGAGGTCCATGTCAATACCATGGAAGGGTTTTGGTCCTTGTTGCGTTCATGGCTACGCCCCCACAGAGGCATTTCGCAGGAACGGCTCCCGAGTTATCTGGCCTTCTTTCAGTTTGTACACAATGCTCGCAGACGCGGAAAAGCGTTGCTTGGTAGCTTGATTGAAGGCTTGGTCAAGTAACACCCTGAAACCGGAAAAGAGCCTTGATTTAATCTACGATAAGTCATTAGATCGGAGAGTTGATAGTAATAATCCAGAGTATGTCATGAGACGTATTCGAGAAGATTATCTTACCGGTTCATCCTGTACAATTGTTTTGTGCGGAACAGAGACATATAAACGAAAATATGTTGATTGGGAGATTAAAGCTACTCTGGATAAAAATCATGGGGTATTGGCCGTCTTGTTACCGTCGCTTCTTAACCAGAGAAACTGGATTGTTCCGAGTAGGCTCATGGATAATATTGAATCAGAATATGCTATAGCAGTGGAATGGCAGAGGTTGATTGATAACCCACAAATTTTATCAGATTTTATCGAAACCGCTATCGGAACACCTTTAAGATTGATTATAAACACAGCTCAATTAAAAAGAAGAAATGGGTAGAGCATGGCAACCATTACGAAGGGGAGCATAAGTCTCAATTTTGGATTGGTGCGTGTGACTGGAGACTTGTCTGATGATGACAGGCAATGTGCTTGGGAGTTATATACCGAACTGCATACCAGGGTGGCCCTGGTCGGCAAATCATCTGATCCTGATTGTACCGAGTTTGAAGGTGAACTACTGATTGAGAGTCTGGAATCAGTTTACAAATTTTTCACTGAAGCCAGAGGGATTATGCGCAAGTTTCCAGTAGGCAGACTGGCAATAAACAATAGCGATAATCTTGGTGTTCTGATCAGCAAGATCCTGTCTCATGTACTGAGGCCATTTTTGGAGAAATGGCAGGTGAAATACCGCCACTGGTGGGAACATTCAAGCAATCCACGACTTCCCCCAATGGAGAGACAAAAGGAGTTTCCTGACTACGATGATTTCATTTCTGATTGGTCAAATGTTCGGTATGTGCTTCGTGGTGTTCAGAAGGAAATTGTGAGTGTTTATAAGCTGATTGATATTGATGGTGTGGTGTAAATGTCTTGGATGATTTTGGGGAGTGATCTTTGGGCTCCTCTGGTCCAAAAGTCCATTCCGGTGAGGTCTACTTAAATCTCTGCCTCTTAGCTTAACATTGCAAGCTTTTTAGATTTCATTGCAATCTTAGTCGGTGACAACGCGTTGATTGAAAAGAAAAAAATAGATTTCACCTGCCCACTTTGTGACAGATCGCAATGTTTTTGGTAAATAATGCAAGGAAAACGTTATTTTCTCTCGATTCGAGGTGATCATGACAACAGCTTGGAACAGCGGAAAATCAGTCGGATAAAAACGGGCATTCACACCTGATCAGTGTCCATCTCGGGCTAAACTGTCCAGGGACATCCCCCAGTTCCCTTGTGATCTCCATTGTCAGCCACCACCTTCGCTTACCTGTTCACCTTGTCTTTCAAAACGGGACTTGGCTTAAACGTCACAACGGTACGCGCACTGATGACAGCATCTGTCCCTGTTTGAGGATTGCGTCCTGGTCGTGGATTCTTGTGACGTAGCTTGAATGAACCAAACCCGGTGATTTTCAACTCCTCACCGTTTTCAAGCGTATCAGCCATGGTTTGCAGCACAGTACCAACCAAATCCGTAGCCTCACGCCTGAAACACCTGACCTTTCTATAGATCACATCCGCAATGCAGTTTTTGGTGACTGTCATGGGCTTCCCTGAATGAAGACTATCCAGTAAACACTGGATACCACACATCATAACGGGGGACGCTGATATGATGTTGACCCCCTTGGCACAGTCATCCAATCATCCATATTCAGAGGAAAGCATGACGATAGGGTGTCAAGCGCTGTGAATTATGATGAGTATGTAGCTCTCACCTCTTCTTCTTTTTGCGCCTCTTCCCCTTGTGGCCTTTCCCCTTCTTCATTCGATTCTTAGCCTTTTTTGACTTCCCCTTCTTAGGGGAAGGCTTCTCAGGTGCTGTTTCAGCTGGTGCAGGCAGCATCCTGTGAACCGTCTCCAACATGCCCATGGCACGATCACGTTCAGTCTTGAGGTCTTCAATCTGCTCTTGGAGTGTCTTGATATGAGATTCCATATCCCGTCGGCACATGGTGAGCTGATCTCTCAGGAGCTGCACAACGGCTGATTCTGGAGTGTCAACTGAACAGTTTTTGTGTTCAGAAGTGACTGTCAACTGTTGCTTTTGTACACTTGAACTGACTGTCTTCGAGTGTACAGTTTCCAGCCCCTCAATCTCACCATTTAATGTGCCAAACACCCTTAACAGCTCTGAGGATTCAATCAGTTTTCCCTTTGTGCTGCCATCAGTTCCATAGCTATTAGTTGCTGATAATGAACCGTTTTTTATAGAATTATATATGGTGGTCCTGGAGACACCAGCAACCTTTGCAGCTTGGGAAACGTTCAGCAATGCCATGGTGTTTTCAACTGTCCAGAAGTGTTTTCAAGTGACTGTTCACGACTGTTTTTTTGAACAGTTCTGGACAGTCAGCCTAGTGTTCACTGATTTTTGATGTTCAGGGCAGCTTTTTAACAATCAATTATTTTTATGGAAGGAAAAGGTGGCGCTGAAGCGTGGGGAAGAGGTAGCCTGAAACGAGTGAAGCCACAGTGCTCGTAACACTGTGGCTCCAGGTACGGTAGACAAGTCCAGTGCCTCCCGAACGCAATATCGGAAATAATTCTACCCTCATTGAGTTTTGAACTCAACTCAGAAGATGGCACATCATCAGGAGGCACTGGACATTGTCGCTTCAAATGGAGCGTTATCATGTCATTCGCCAACGGTATCGTCAGCCTAAACTCTTCCGATCTCCAAGCCCTCATCCAGCAGGTCACAGCGGGATCACAGAGCATCCTTGCTCCGACCTTCATCCAGATCCCCAACGACATCTTTGACGCCATCCCCCAGCGACAATTCACCCTGGTCCAGCGTGACGTGTTGGACGTTGTCATTCGCCGATCCTACGGCTTCCACCAAGATACCGCCGACGTGAGCCTGAGTTACATATCCAAGCGAACAGGCATCGCAAAATCCCATGTGTCCGTGGCTCTCAAGGAGTTGGTGGGGCTCAACGTTTTGACCCGTGATAAAGGCCGCTATGGGCACACCTACCGCGTTCTGCCAGTGGCGGAATGGCTGGTCCTCATCCGCCCCAATGCTGAGATGGCGCAAATAGGCCAAGTCTATGAAATCAAAATAGAAGGCCAAGGGGTTACGGATCACGTAACGGGGGGGGGTTACGGATCACGTAACCAAGAAATAAACACCTCTTCAAAAATAAAAACCACTACCACCCAAACAGCCGCAGAGGTTCAGGATCACCAGCTATCCGCACCACCAGAGCCGGAGGTGGTTGATACTCAAGAAGAGAATGAAAGCGACCCTAACAAGCTGTCTGCTGACAGCAATAAGCCTATCCCAGACCCATTCAATGACCTGATCATCCCCGAGTCACTTTCAAGAAAAATCCCCATTCACACGGTCCACAAGCGGCTGAAAGGGATATCCTTCAACGACGCTCAGACCATCATCGATGAGATGGTCGGGAACCTGAAAGAGTCGGAGGAAAAAGGCTATAAGATCAACAGCGTTCAAAGTTATTTCAACTATCTGATCAAATGCTATCGCAACGGCAACTTATCCACGGAAAGAGCTGTAGCGATCCAAAAACGTCGGCAGGAACATGCTGAAGCTATGAGGGATCAGCTAGCCCGAAAACGCATTGAGGACGAGAGGGAACGCAAAGAAAGGGAACGGCTAAAAAGGCAAAAACAGGCTGTCAGCGAGCATCTTTCTGGACTCTCCGAAAGTGCCATCGAGAACCTGAAGGAGACGTTTATTGCTACCCAAAGGGCGTGTAGATCTTTGGCCTGGGATCTCTACAAGAGCAACGGGTGGAACAACAAATTCATGGCCCACTTTTTCGAGAAGTGGGTTTATGATCATCAAGTCTGCCGAACGTGACCAAGGCAAGCATGGCTACAGAAGCCCTTAAACCAGCTTTTTTGGCGTTTAGAGACAATCAGCAAGGAACGGGTGGATCGAGCGTCACACGCCAAAAAAGGCCGCATAGGAGGCTATAGGCTTGGGATCGACTTCTAGCCCATGCTCAACTGGAGAGGCTCCAATTCCTGCAACGCCTCAACCGTGTCCTGAGCCTCCCGCATGAGCTGCGATATCTTTCGCCTAGCCTCTTGGGCCTCCCGAGAGTAATACCCATGCTTCCAGGCATTCCGGTTGCCCTTGGGCGCTCCGGGGGACATTCCGCCGTGAAGCCTGCAACGCTTTTTGCCCTTGAGGGGGAACCTCTGACACGGCGTTCCGGCCCGTGTTTTTGCCCCACACCGTTTGGGATCTTCATGGGGTTGTTCAGCGTCCATAGTCTTATTCCCCCCCCTGGCTGACGGCTCCCACGATGGCCTGACCGCCTTCGTTGACGTGGACATGCTCTACCGTCACCTTCTGCTGGCCTTTGCCCCTGTATCGGTTGAGCGCTTCCATCTGGGCCATAAAGGTTCTGGAAAGCTTCACGACCTGATTTAAATACCGCTCCCGGCCCTGGGCTGGCATGGACTCCCCGTTGGCCGCCAACATCGATCCCATCGAAGCCTGATGTATGCCGACCATCTGTACTGCCAACATGGCCTCAACTTCATTGCGTGGCTTAATCCCGGCGACCGCTGCAATCATCGCGTTGATACGTTGTTCGTCTGGTTTCTTCGGGGATTTGGCCACCTCTAAGCCAATAAGGGAGAGTAAGGTATCACTGGCAAAGGGGGCTGACTCTGTCCCTAAAATATGTCTCAACTGGTGCGGTTCAGCTTTCATGGAGAAGGTAGGGCCTGCATCATCCTGGTCAATTTCAATTTGGGGAACAGTTTTGTATTGACTCTGCGTTAGATCGCTCATGGTAACTTTTCACTTTTTAGGGTAGAAAACATGGCTAGCCCTTTTACTAAAACAGCATCGTTATATTGTGGTGTTGACTCATTTCCAATACCATGTGGTGGTGAAGATGGGAAAATTCCTATGGTACATTGGAAAAAAATTAAAAAAAAACTGAGCAACAATACCATAGAAGAGTGGGGGAAAAAATTTCCAGATGCAAATATTGGCCTTATCACAGGTCCATCAAAATTAACGATAATCGATGTCGATGAACCAGATGAATCATCTCTCGAAGAAGCCATTAATATGTTTGGAGAATCACCCGTTATTGCCAGGACTCCAAAAGGTGGCTTCCATATTTTTTTCAGGTCAAGTGGTGAAAAAAATCATCAAAAAATATATAATAAGAAAATCGATATTCGCGGTATCGGTGGCTTTATAGTAGTGCCACCATCAACTCGACCAGATGTCGGAAATTATAAGTTTATCGATTGCGGTATCGAGGATTTTATTTATCTACCAACAATCAAAGAAGGATCAATTCAAAATCATAGAACTAGTTCTGATGACAAAGTAAAAGAGGGTATGCGTAATAAGACTCTTTTCGATAGGCTGAGACAAGAGGCATTAAAAATAGAATCAGAAAATGATTTAATTGAAAAAGCACGTGAAATAAACAATGATTTTGATCCACCACTTCCAGATAGAGAAGCTGTGAGAACAGCAAGATCAGTATATAAGCTTAAGATATCTGGCCGACTCATGGTTAAGGGAAATCGATATGTTCCAGTGATGACAGAGAATGAGCTAGAAAAATTAATGCATAAACCACGAGCTGGGATGTTGTATCAATTTTTACGTTTAAATCATGAAGGATATCGAGAAGAATTTACTATTATGGCTAAGTCTATGGCTGTAAATTCTATTCCATGGAGTGAAAAAATAATTCGAGAAAATATTAAATATCTCATAAAGCTTGGATTCATAGTTAAAACTCATACTGGAAAAGGAACAGGTGATCCAAGTACATACAAATTCACCAAGTGAAGCGATCATCATGGTGGATTGGCTGTC
>JBQGBW010000177.1:0-6196 GCA_052043475.1 Magnetococcales bacterium HHB-1 | reverse complement strand
CCCCCAACTTTTCAAGAGAGCAGCAGAGCATGATGCAACGTGTCGCTAATCTGCGCGATAAAAAAAGAATTATCTTTATCCTGGAAGTGGAGAAGGTAATGGAAACCGAAGCCCCGCAACAACTCACATAAGCCCTACAACAACTCACATAAAACGATCATTTTCTAACGCATCTTAATCCATCCATTAATGTTTTTACTAAAGCCACAAGAGAAGAATAATGAGAAAAAATTATCCCTATCTCCTAGCCATACTCTGCCTCTCCCTTCTCCCCCTCTCACTCCAGGCCAAAGACAATGCCCACTGGGGATATCACGGTGATATAGGCCCCGCAAACTGGGGGAAGCTCGGCTTTCCCATCTGCGCCAAAGGTAAAAATCAGTCGCCCGTCAACATCACCGGTTCAGCCCCCGCCAACATTGACCCCATTCAGTTTAACTATCGACCAACCGCGCTGAGAGCCATCAATAACGGCCATACGGTACAGTTTAACTACCGAACAAGCAGTTCGATCACCATCGCAGGAAAACAGTATCAGCTACTACAGTTCCATCTGCACGCCCCCAGTGAGCATACCATCAATGGGAAAGCTTTCCCATTAGAGGCCCACCTGGTTCATAAAAGCCATGACGGACGTCTGGCGGTGATCGGTGTCTTCTTTACAGGTGAAGAGACACAGAACAGTCATGACAACGAAACCATCAACACCGTTTTTGGCGCCCTGCCAGGCGTCGCCAAACTCAATCTGGAGAGCAAAACCACCATCAACGCCGCTGACCTGCTCCCCGAAGATAAAAGCTACCATCACTTTTTAGGCTCGCTCACCACGCCCCCTTGCTCTGAAGGGGTCTCATGGTTTGTCATGAGAACGCCTGTCACCATCTCAAATAAACAGATCACCCGCTTTAAAACCATCTTCGATAACAATGCCCGTCCCACACAACCCTGGAATCGGCGCATTCCATTACAGAAAGTCGGCGGTGAAGGCCATGCCCCTGCAAGCAATCATGGCGGTGGTCATGGTGACAACTACAGTGGTGGTCATGGTGACAGTCATGGTGACAGCCACGGTAGTGGCCACTAAAGCCATAAAAAAACCAATAGATAAAAATTGGTTCTTAAACCTTATGAGAAAACACCAAGTTGTTTAATTTTATGGAGGCGTCATGAACGCTTTGAACAGAATCGGCATTGGCATGAGAATCGGTTTCCTGGTGCTGTTTTCTCTCACACTGACCGGTGTCGTGGCCAACTCAGGCATTCAAGCCTTAGAAGCCCTTGGAGAAGAACTACAAGATATTGTGGATCGAAATATTCCGCTCACAAAGATCACCACCGCAATCACCGAGCATCAGTTAGAGCAGTCCGTCCTTTTTGAAAGAATGTTAAGGCATGGGTTACTGATGAGCGCCTCTAAACGTGAAGCGCACCATTTTCAGACCAGCAAAAAACATTTTGAGGAGCTGGCAAAACAGGTTGAACAGGAGATCCATCAAGGAGAGTCTCTGGTTGAAAAAGGATTAAAGTTTTCAACCCAGGAGATCGAAATTGCTGAGTTGCAAAAGGTTGGTAAAGCGCTTAAACAGATTGAGAAAGAGCATGCAGAGTTTGATAAGCATGTGCTGCAAGCCGCGCATCTTCTTGAACAGGGTAAAGTCACCGAAGCCAACCTGCTTGCCGAGAAAACAGAACATGAACAGGAGAAGCTCAATAAAGCGTTAAAAGCGCTTCTGCATGAGTTAGAAGAGTTCATCCTGACAACCATCAAAGAAGCGGAAAAACACGAAGAAGAGAACGTCAAACAACTCTGGATAATCACCGCCATATCGGGCGTTCTCAGTCTGCTTATCGGTACATTGATCGCTTTCAGCCTCTTAAGGCAAGTGGGTGGCGATCCTGGCACCATCGCTAAAATCGCCGAAGAGGTCTCTAAAGGGCAACTGGATGTTAAAGCCAACGATAAAAAGAGAACCGGGATCTTTGCCGCCATCATGGCCATGGTTGATGAACTAAAAGGCATTGTCACCACCGTAAACGCGGCGGCCGGTCAGGTGTCCAATGGCAGTGAGATGTTATCTCAAGGCGCCACCGAACAAGCGGCCTCTGTCGAGGAGACCTCCTCAGCCATGGAGGAGATGGCCGCCAACATTCAACACAATACCGATAATGCCAGCCAAACAGAGAAGATCGCCCAAAAAGCCGCCAAGGATGCTCAGGAGAGTGGTGTGGCGGTATCCCAGACTGTGAAGGCGATGAAAGAGATTGCCGAGAAAATTGCCATCATCCAAAAACTGGCGGATCAAACCAACCTTCTTGCTTTAAATGCCGCCATTGAGGCCGCACGCGCTGGAGAACACGGTAAAGGCTTTGCTGTGGTTGCCGATGAAGTGCGCAAACTGGCAGAGGGCAGTGAAGAGGCCGCCTCAGAGATCAATAACCTCTCCACCACCAGTGTTGAGAAAGCCGAACGCGCCGGTGATCTGCTCAATCAACTGGTGCCGGATATTCAAAAAACCGCCGAACTGGTCCAGGAGATCGCTGCGGCCAGTCGCGAACAGAACCAGGGGGTGGTGCAGATCAACCAGTCGGTGCAACAACTCGATCAGGTGATTCAACAGAACGCCAACGCCGCCGAAGAACTCTCTGGTCAGGCCAAACATCTGCAAGAGACCATGGCCTTCTTTAAAATTGATCATGCCCCTTCCCACTCAAGAAGCCAAAGTATGTCCAACGCCAGACATGCCCTCCCCTCGCCAATCCCCAGACCAAAGTCGGACTACAACAGCGGTTCTGGCAACAAACTGCTCAAACGCCCTGGCAGTGACTGGGATAGCGAAGAGAACAGTGGCGTCGGTCTGGATATGAGCATAGAGCCTGAAGCCCATATCTCTGATGATAAGTTTGAAAAGTTTTAACCTTTAATCAGATAAAGAGAGGGGTATAACCCCTCTCTTTTAAAGAACATATAAAGGTTTTACCATGGGATTGATCAAGCCTAAGAAACCCACTAACCTGCAGGAGAGTAAACCGGATGAAAGACGCCGCTCAACGCTGCGCGGCCCTGGTGGATTGTTAGAACAACTCACCGATCCCCGCCCCCTGGCCCGACGCTGGGCGGTGCGTGACCTCTCCGCATTTCCAGAAGCGGTCAATGCACTGCTAGCGCACCTCCACTCAGAGACCGATGACTCCGTACGCGAAGTGATCCTCACCAGCCTGCTGGCAATTGGTGGCGAGACAGTGGTGATCGGTCTTATGCCCTATCTGCGTAGCGAGGATACCTTTCTACGCAATGGCGCCATAGAAACCCTGCAAGGTCTTCCCAGCGCAGTCTCCGGCCATATCGAAGCGCTGCTTCGTGATCAAGATCCTGATGTGCGTATCTTTGCTGTGGATATCCTGAGGGAGTTGGCCCACCCAGAAGCGCCCCTCTGGCTGGAAGCGGTCCTTGATACCGAACCGGAGGTCAATGTCTGTGCTTCTGTGGTAGACTGCCTGGCTGAAGTGGGCAACTTAGGCTCGATTCCAGCCATTCAGAGCACCTTAGAACGTTTTCCAGAACAACCCTTCCTAAAATTTGCAGCCGATATGGCGATCAAACGCATTCGTAACGAGGATTAGATGTTAGCCTCCGCCAACAGACTAGGTACCTCAACCCCGATCATTCGACATGAAGAGTTCTATAAATTTCGCGACTTCTTCTATCGAAAAACAGGCATCTTCTATGATGAGGTTAAGCGCCCAACCGTTGAGTTGCGACTCTCCCGGCAGATCATTAAAACAGGTTATAATAAATTTAGAGATTATTTTAACTATCTTCGTTTTCAGGCTTCCGGAGAGGAACTACAGAACCTAATTAATGTCATGACCGTCAACGAAACCTACTTTATCCGGGAAGAGACGCATCTTCAGTGTCTTGTTAACAGGGTGCTTGATGAGATCATGCACTTTAAAAAGCCTGGAGAGATCCTCAAACTCTGGTCGATGCCCTGCTCCACAGGAGAAGAGCCCTACTCTCTTGCCATCTATCTCCTCGAACGCTGGGCGGCGGTGGATCAAATCGGGATCGCCATATCCGCCTCCGATATCGATACCAGCGTATTGCACAAAGCCCAACAAGGTGTTTTTGGCCAGCGTTCTGTGGCACCACTCCCTCCTGCATGGCTCAAACGCTACTTTAAAAGAGTGGATCACAACCAGTTTCTTATCGCCAAAGATTTAAGAGAATCAATCGATTTTTCTAAAGTTAACCTCAACGACGCCGCCCAAACCCGAAGATTTCGCAACTTTGATGTCATTTTCTGTCGCAACCTACTGATCTACTTTAATCCAGAATCAAGACGAAGAGCAGCGGAAACCTTCTTTGATGCCCTCAATCCCGGCGGCTTTCTCTTCTTAGGCCACTCCGAATCCATGAGTCGCATCTCCTCACTCTATCGTGTGCGCCGCTTTTCGGATACCATTGTCTACCAGAAACCCAACCGCAGGCATAAGCAATCACCATAACGGAGATCATATGAAAAGGGTTCTTATTGTCGATGATATGGCGACCGTGCGCATGTTTCACCGACAGATTCTTGAGCAGACAGGCTTTGCCATCGAAGAGGCCGGCAATGGTGTTGAGGGGCTGGAAAAAGCGCTACAGATTCAATTTGATCTGGTACTCGCTGATGTCAACATGCCCAAAATGGATGGCTACCGCATGATCCAGGAGATGCGCGCCGAAAAGAGCACCCGTCATTTGCCGATTATCATGATCAGTACCGAATCACAACCGGCGGATCGACAGAAAGCCTTTCTGGCTGGAGCAAACTTTTATATGGTCAAACCTGTGACACCGGATTTTCTCTCCGGTGCATCCCTACTGATGACGGGGGTCTGATGTCTGACAATCAGCTACTCGACATGTTTGTCGCCGAAGCAAGAGATCTTTTAGAGAACATCTCCAAAGGTCTGCTCGCCTTAGAGAGTGCTCCTGGCGATGCATCCATAATGAACAGCATCTTTCGTGCACTGCACACCTTAAAAGGCTCTTCAGGACTCTTCGAACCCGACCTCGACCCCATTCGCCGGGTTGCCCACGCCGGTGAAGACTTGCTTGATGCGGTCCGTAACAACCACCTCCCCTTCGATAGCAACAAAGCCGATCTTCTTCTCGATAGCCTAGATACCATCAGCCAGTGGCTTGATAACGCCGAATCTGGAGAAGCCTTAACCCCAGAAGATGAAACCTTAAGCCACACCTTAGCCAGCAAACTCAGAGCGCTTCTCGAAGAGAAACAACCAGAAACCGCGCCACCTGCACCACCAGAAACACCTCTTATCAAGGCGCCCCCTGAAAAAGATCTTGAGAGTTACAGCGAGAATCCTGCGCCAGAGTGGATCAACGATATTCCAGAAACACAGAAAGAGACCATTCAGGAACGCCTGCTGGAGATCATGGATCAACTGATGGCGATCCGTTACATCCCAGACAGTCAATGTTTCTTTACAGGAGAAGACCCCCTTCATCTTGTCCGCCAAACCCCCGGACTGCTCACCCTCTATGTGGATAATCCAGAGCCCTGGCCTCCCGCCTCCGAGTGGGATCCTTATCAGTGCACCTTACGCTTTATTTTAGTCAGCGATGCCAGTGAAGAGGAGATTCGTCACCGTTTTCGCTATGTGGAGAATCAAACCGATATCATCATGTTTGATGCCCTTCCCGCCACGCCACCAACCGCGGATTCTGCTTTAGAAAATTCAGTAACAGCCACAACAAAAACCACTCCCCATGATCCTGCTGCGAATCAAATTTTTGCTCAAATTATCGATGATCAGCTAGAGATTTTAAACCTTCCCATCAGCGCTGAAATATGGGAAGAGCGGATGACTCCGATGGCCCATCTTCTTAAAAACCTCTTCACACGACAACAGATGTCTGAGGAGTTACGGGTTTTAGAAGAGACACTGATTATCGCCAAACAGAAACACTCCTTTGCCGCTCTGCGCACCTTCTTAGAGACCTTCAAATCCACCAAAACAGATCAACATAATCAATCAGAGAGACTCTCACCACAACAGACCGCCCCAGAGATTCAATTATCCCAAGAAGATCAAACCAGACCACCAGAATCTGAACCACCGCCTGTACCGACACCTGTCGAACCTCAACGACCTCTGTCCACACAAGAAACAACCTTACAAGCACCGCGTT
>JBQGBW010000176.1:0-6197 GCA_052043475.1 Magnetococcales bacterium HHB-1 | reverse complement strand
TAAGGGGCAAGATTTTAAATGTTGAGCAGGCGACGCAAGAGAAATTTGATAAAAATGGTGAAATTCAGAACCTGGTGACCGCAATTGGTGCGGGGTGGGGGAAGAGCTTTCGTCTTGATGCGTTGCGCTATGGTCGTGTTATTATTATGACCGATGCGGATGTTGATGGCGCACATATTGCTAGTCTATTATTGACATTTTTCTTTCGTTTTATGACGCCACTGATTGAGAGTGGACGGCTTTTTCTTGCGCAACCGCCGCTTTATAAAGTAACACGAGGCGCGGAGAGTTTTTATGCCCTGGATGAAGCGGAGAAGGAGCGTTATCTGAAAAAAATTTCCCGTCGTAAGCGTGCGGCCAATATTCGCATCTCGCGTTTTAAAGGGTTGGGTGAGATGATGCCCGCACAACTGCGCGAGACCACCATGAGTGTGCAGACACGCCGTCTGTTACAGGTGAAGGTGGATGATATGCAGGAGACAGGAAAGGTTTTTTCACGGCTGATGGGTAAAAAACCCCGGGAACGGTTTCTGTTTATTCAAGAGCGTGCATTGTCTGTCCAGGATCAACTGGATATTTAAGAAGCACGATTTATATTTTAAAGATTGATCTTTAATTCCTCACAGGAAATGCATCATGGGTAGCTGGTTTGAAAGTTATATCGAAAAAAGAAGATTTCTGTATCGATCAAAAATGTATCGATTATGGATTGGCGTCGGTGTGTGGTCTCTTATCAGTTTCCTGATGCCCCAAACCGCTCTGGCCACGGAGCCAAAAGCTGTTTCACCAAAAGCCGCTGCACCAAAAGAGGTGCATGTTTTTGCAGAGGTGAGTGCATCGGCACTGCGTGAAAATCCTCAGATTGCCGCTTATAAAGCAGCACTTGCGGCAGCAAAGCAGCAGTATGGTGTGGCACGCTCTTCTCTACTGCCTACGGTGAGTGTGGGATTATCTAAAGGACATGCGCGCTACGACTGGCAGGTGGGTAAACATGAATCAGATCCTGCAAGTATGGATATTTCTGCATCCCAGACACTCTTTAGTAAATCAGCACTGGAGACAATGAAAAGGGTCTCCCCTTATGTGGCGGCCGCTGAGGAGGATTTGAGTCATATTGAGCAGAGTGTTCTCTATGATGCTTTAGCTGCTTCGGTGGGATTATTGCAGGCCGAAGAGGTGGCACGACTGGCACATAATAACCATCAGGTGACCCAACGCCATCTGGAGGCAACCCAGGCGCGTTTTCAGGTGGGTGAGATTACTCGAACCGATGTGAGCCAGGCCGAAGCGCGTTTGGCTTCAGCGGAAGCAGATAGAATTAGTGCAGAGAACGATATTGCCGTGAATCGTGCCCGTTTCCAGGAGGTGGTGGGTATGAAACCACCGGATAATCTGGCCATTCCTGAAGGACGTTCTGACTGGTTAGAACATCCCCTTAAGGTTTTGGTACAGAAACTCCAGGACCGACCGGATGTGAAAGCCGCCAAAGCGCGTCTGCAGGTCGAGAATATAGACATTGATATTCAGAAGGCAGGACACTATCCTACCGTAGCACTGAGTGCCAGTGGTAGCCGCAGTTGGAATCAAAAAATTGCGGGTCGTCAAGACCCGGTCAATTATTATAGTGTGGGGGTGGAGGTCGCTGTGCCTGTCTATTCTGGTGGCAGTGTGGTCTCCTATACCGCGCAGGCGCGTTCTGAAAGGGACCAGCAACAGGCCACGGTGGATCAACTGCTTTTGCAAGCGGTAAGAGAGGTGGAGCAGGCGCTCTTAAATTATCGTAGCGCACTCGCTGCGGTACGTTCCTTAGAGACGGTTGTTGATGCCAGTACCGAGGCGCTCTCTGGTGTGGAGCAGGAGTTTCAAGTGGGGACACGTACGGCTCTGGATGTGCTGGATGCACAGAATGAGTTGTTTACCGCGCAGACCAATCTGGCAAAGAGCCGCTATAATACCGTATTAGCACACTACCAGCTTTTAAAGGCGGTGGGTGTTCTTAAGATGGAAGAGTTGGCCAAACTATTTTAAAGTTTAAGGATATAAATAGGTTACACAATGCGTGATAAAGTAGAACAGGTTTTAAAAGAGATTCGCCCCATGTTGCAGCGTGATGGTGGCGATGTTGAGTTTGTTGAGCTCACCGATGATAAGGTGGTGCATGTACGCTTAACAGGGGCTTGTGGTTCCTGTCCTGGCGCCTTGATGACCCTGAAAATGGGGATTGAACGGCTGATGAAAGAGCGTCTTCCTGAAATTAAATCTGTGGAGAATGTGGGTGGCCTTCCGAATACTGGATTCTCCCCATTTCAATAAACGTCCCAAAGCGATGCCGGTTGAGCTTCTGGTGGTCCATGCCATCAGTCTACCGGCTGGCCAGTTTGGTGGTCCCTATATCGATGATCTCTTTTTAGGGCGACTGGATTGTAATACGGATGAACGTTTTGCGGAACTTGAAGGGCTGCGTGTTGCAGCCCATTTTTTAATTGATCGGGCAGGGGATATCACACAATATGTGCCTGTTATGTCCAGGGCATGGCATGCAGGAAAGAGTGTGTGGCGGGGACGTTCGGCCTGTAACGATTTTTCAGTGGGTGTGGAGTTGGAGGGGGATTGGAAAACACCTTTTACTCTTGAGCAATATAGGCAACTGGCGCAACTGACGCGCACACTACAGGTCCATCTTCCTGCTTTAAAAGATGACCATATTGTGGGACATGAGCATATTGCACCCGGTCGAAAGTGGGATCCTGGTCCCTTTTTTGAGTGGGGCCACTTTAGAGCGCTGTTGCAGAAGACCCCAAAGCGACCTTTCTGGCCTATTGTGATCGATGCATAACGCCTTTTTAAAAATCTAAGAATCTTAAAGAGTCTAAGAATCAATACCGCGTTTGTCTGGAGAGTCAAAGTGAAGCATCTGCATATTATCGGTGTCTGTGGTGTCGCAATGGCGGGTATTGCGGCTTTAGCCAAGGAGAGTGGCTGGCGTGTGACCGGTTCGGATCAGGGTGTTTATCCACCCATGAGCGATTTTTTGCAACAGCGCGGTATTGGCTTGCTGGAGGGGTTCTCAGCGGATCATCTAAGGCATGGTGATACAACGCCTGATCTGGTATTGGTGGGCAATGCCATCTCTCGGGGAAATCCTGAATTAGAAGCGGTATTGAATCGTGGTCTACCCTATCAGTCGGGTGCCGCGTGGCTCTATGATCATCTCTTAGAGGGTCGTCATCCGGTGGTGGTGGCGGGTACGCATGGTAAAACAACCACCAGTACCTTGGCTTCTTGGTTGTGGGAGTCGATGGGATGGCAGCCCGGTTTTTTTATTGGCGGTATTCCTAAAAACTTTGCTGCGGGTGTACGCTTTCCTAAACGGGAGTGGGTGATTCTGGAGGGGGATGAATATGATACCGCCTTCTTTGATAAACGACCTAAGTTTTTGCATTACCGCCCTCGCACCCTGATTTTGCATAATCTGGAGTTTGATCATGCGGATATTTATCCAAATTTAGAGGCCATTCGTCAGCAGTTCCGTTTTTTACTGCGTGCGGTTCCTGGAGAAGGAATTATTGTGGCCAATGGTGATGATCCGGAAATTGTGGCACTACTAAAACATGCCTACTCTCCTGTGATCACTTATGGTTTCTCCGATGATGTGGATTATCGTGCTGAACTCACTGGTGAAAGGCAGGATGGCCGTCAGTGGCAACTCTATCATAAAAATCAGCTACTTTTCTCTGTGGACTGGTCCCATATTGGTCAGCATAATGTGTTAAATGGTTTGGCAGCGGTCTCAGCGGCACTTTATCATGGTGCAGAACCTGAACAGGTGCGTAAGGGATTAAACAGTTTTCAGGGCGTGGCGCGTCGACTCCAGATCTGGGATGAGGTGGCTGGCATTACGATCTATGATGATTTTGCCCACCATCCCACAGCAGTGGCGACCACATTAAAGGGAATGCGGGCGGCGGTTAATGAAGGAGAACGGTTGTGGGCGGTGGTGGAACCACGCTCCAATACCATGCGCCGACGGATCCATCAGGATCGCCTGCCAGAGGCGCTCTCTTTTGCCGATCGTATCCTTATGGCCAATCCTGATGCAAGGGGATTGGCGGATGATGAACTTCTTGATGTGACTTCATTGATTTCTTCGTTGTATAAACAGTATAATAGAGAAGCTCAGGTTATCGCCCACGCAGATGAGGCCATTGCCTGCCTTCTGGCCGATGTACGGCCAGGAGATCATATTGTGATTATGAGCAATGGTGGCTTTGGTGGAATACATCACCGTTTGACTCAGGCACTAAAACAGAAGTTTGGCTAAAAGTGCCAGGCGAAGGAGTTGGGTATGTTGCAGGCCGATAGCTTGATCGGAAAATTTCTGATTGCTATGCCCCGGTTAGAAGATCCAAACTTTAATAAAGCTGTACTTCTGATGTGTGCTCACTCCCACGATGGTGCATTGGGTTTGGTGGTGAATCAACCGCATCCGGTCTCCATGGAGGAGATCGCTCTGGAGTTGGGATTGCAATGGCATGGTTCTCAGGGGGTGCAGATCTGTCAGGGGGGACCACTCTCACCGGAACGGGGTTTTATCGTCTTTGAGCGTACCATGGATCTAGAGGGGAGCATGGAGATTTCAGAGGGGCTTTTTATGACTACCAACTCTGAAATTTTAAACCAACTGGCGGGTGGTGAAGATATTGGCCGTGTCCTCTTTGCACTGGGTTATGCGGGGTGGGCGCCCAATCAGTTGGAGGATGAACTGAGGGACCATGCCTGGTTGATCTGTGATATGGATCGCCGTCTGCTCTTTGAGACCCCTTTTGAGGAGCGTTGGGATGCCGCGATTGGTTATCTTGGCATTGATCCTGGCCTATTGATGCATCGTGGGGGCATCGCTTAGGGGTGTTGATCATCCCAACCTAGAAAGGCTCAAACTCCTGCTTATCCAACGTATCCATAAGACGTTGATCTAAAATCTGTCGTGCTGTAATCGCGGCCTCTTCGGTGGGGGTGAGGGGGCGATTATCTTCGATGGAGATAATGGTCAGCGCATTCATCACCTCGGATAACTCCTGTTCCGCCTGCTGTTCTGGTACGGTTGTGGTTGCGGAAAAGTACCGCTCAACCTCCTCATACTGTTGTTGCAGCTTGCGCTCTTTTTTAAGTTCCTTCTCAAACTGTTGACATCCTAAAACAATTAACTTTCTGAGCATCGCTGGACGACTGACCCGCTGGGATTCTGGGGTCTCTTCAATCAGTTGATCGATTCTAGCGATGGTTTTTGGTGAGAGTTTACAGGTGACTTTCTGTTTGGCCATAATAACAGATCTCACATATCCTGAATGCAGCAGACACGGTTGCGTCCTTGTGCCTTGGCGTGATAGAGGGCTTGATCCGCTTGAATAAGAAGCTGATCGGAAGTTTTTATCTGAGGCTGATTGCTGGCGATGCCTAAGGAGATGGTGATATGGGGCAGATAGGTGCCGTGCATATCGATAATGTCCATCTCTTCGACCGCCTGACGCAGGCGTTCTGCTACCTCTTTAGCCTGGGATAGGGTGGTTTGTGGAAGCAGTAATGCAAATTCTTCACCACCATAGCGTGCGGCCAGATCATCGGGCCGTAAATTATTGGTCATGGCGGTGGCTAATGCTTTTAGGGCGATATCTCCAGCAATATGGCCATGTTGATCGTTATAGGCTTTAAAGAGGTCTACATCTAAGAGAATGACCTGAAGGGGTTCCTCTTCTTCGAAACTTTCCTGGTTGCGTTGGAAGGTGCGATTAAGAATGCGATTAAGCCAGCGACGATTATAGAGTCCGGTGAGGGGGTCGATCTTGGAGACCTCTTCGAGATGCTGTTGGCGTTTTTTTCCTTCAACAATACGGGAGTTGTTGTTGCGCATTCGATTGGAGAGTGTAAAGAGAAGATTACGGCAGATCTGGTGGGAGTGATTGACCAGTGACCAGAGCACCTCTTGATTAAGAGTGAGAACGCGTGAGGGTTGTGTGGCGATGACAAAGGCCGAAGGATAAGCGCACTCGATCACAGACATCTCTCCAACACACTCACCAGGTCTGATATGGGTGACTGGCGTCATTTTTTTTGATTCCAGATGAATACGCATCTCTCCTGAGAGCAGGGTATAGATGTTTTCATTGGTGCGTGTGGGTGAAAGAAGGATATCATCGGGT
>JBQGBW010000175.1:0-6198 GCA_052043475.1 Magnetococcales bacterium HHB-1 | reverse complement strand
AGTAAATGTCGTTTTGTGATCCAAGGATCATCCTTGGCACCGCATTGAGGGCAAACAAACCCATCCGGCCATTTTAACCGGAGGAGGTATTCCCAGCATGCCTTCTCATCTGCAAATCGCTCTTCAAATTCCAGCATCGTGCGGGGATAATCGATACCACGAATGGGATAGTTTTGAATGTTCATCCAAATAGGATACATGATCCATCACTGGATTTAAATGGATAGGACTTGAGCTAAATGGATACCTAGTATAATTAAAACCACTGTTTCGGACTCGATTGAAGAGGTTTTTATCGATTGACGATTTTCAATTTTTATTTTTGGCTAAAAAGTGATATTTTAACCTGTTTGACATGATTTGCATCTGGATGCATTGTTGTCTTTAAACTGTTTTTTAGTATGGTTGAAGGGAGAGCCCTTCACCAATTTTTAGTTCTAGATAATAAAGGAACCTCTATGCGTACCTATTCTGTGGCCGTGGCAGGCGCCACCGGTAACGTGGGAAGGGAGATTATCCGTATTCTTGAAGAGCGTGATTTCCCGGTCAGTCAACTCCATCCTTTGGCATCAAGCCGCACCGCAGGCACAACCATCCCTTTTAAGGGGAAAGAGGTTGTGGTGAAGGAGTTGGATAAATTTGATTTTAAAGGGGTTGATCTGGGACTCTTCTCACCGGGAGCTAAAATTTCTCAGGTGCATGCACCGCGTGCAGCAGAAGCAGGCTGTGTGATTGTGGATAACACCTCCTTTTTTCGCATGGACCCCGATATCCCTCTGGTGGTGCCTGAGGTGAATGGTGAGGCGGTGGCTGAGTATGGTAAAAAAGGGATTATCTCCAATCCTAACTGCTCGACCATCCAGATGCTGGTGGCGCTTAAACCACTGCACGATGCGGCCACCATCAAACGGGTTGTGGTGAGTACCTATCAGGCGGTTTCAGGCGCTGGAAAAGAGGCGATGGATGAACTCTTTGAGCAGACGCGTGCCAAATACTTGACAGGTGAGTCGGTTGACCCTTCGGCGTTCAGTAAAGAGATCGCTTTTAACCTGATTCCTCAGATCGACAGTTTCCTCGATAACGGTTATACCAAAGAGGAGATGAAGATGGTCAATGAGACCCATAAGATTCTTGATCCCAATATTGCCGTGACGGCAACGGCTGTACGGGTTGGGGTGTTTAATGGCCATTCGGAGTCGATTAACATTGAGACCGAGCGCAAACTCACCGCTGATGAAGCGAGAGAAATTTTAGCCAAAGCGCCGGGTATCAAGGTGGTGGATAATCCCAAAGAGATGGCGTTTACAACCCCTAAAGAGGCTTCAGGAAAAGATGCGACCTATGTGTCACGCATCCGTGAAGATAACTCTGTGGAGAATGGACTGAATCTGTGGGTTGTTTCTGACAATCTGCGTAAGGGGGCGGCGCTCAATACCGTGCAGATTGCTGAAGTGTTGATTGAAAAGCATCTGAGCTAGTTTTTTTGTTGATCTGAGCTGTTTTTTTCAGTCTGTTGTTATTGTTATAGAAAAACCGTTCTTCTCTATCTTTGAGGACGGTTTTTTTTGTTTTATAATGGAAAACAGATGCGTTAATATCAGAGTTGGTATGGAAATTTCTATCATTGACAGCAAAGATATTGAAAAAACGCCCTCGGCGGCTTTGCTTTGCTTTGCTTTTTGGCTTTGGTATATTTAACCTAAAGCGTATTGTTTGTTATCCTCATAGATGAGGGATTCGGAGATAGGTCATGAGAAAAAAAATTGCTGGAACACTCTTGGGTTTGGCCTTGGTGTTTGGACAGGTCTCTCCGAGTAAGGCGGTCTCTTTGGGGGAGATCGAAGTGAAAAGTGTGTTGGGAGACCCGTTTGTTGCGGAGATTCCTCTTAAACTGCGTGAGGGGGAGTCTTTGGCCGGTGTCGATGCCGCTGTGGGGCGGAAAAATGATTATCGGATTCTCTCCTTGGAACGTCCTGTCGCTGTTGCAGGTATGCGCTTTCGGATTATTCGTAATAAAAAGGGCGCGCGGGTGGTGGTGCGCTCGATCCGACCGATCCATGATCCTTTTTTTAATCTCTTGTTACGTTTCTCTGCTGGTGGTGGTGTTCGTTTTCGTAATTATCCTATTTTTCTGAACATTCCAGGCGATCATCACTCCTCTTTGGTGCCGTCGCCATCCATTACGCCTGTGCGCGCATCTTCTGCGCCTGTTGTGAATCCTGTTGTGAAAAAGCGCTTGGCGTCCCCCTCTGTGGCGCGAGCGACCTCTTTAACACCCACATCGGCTGAAAAAAAAATTCTAAAAACTGCGGATTGGCCTGAAAAATATGGTCCGGTGCGCCGTGGAGAGACCCTGTTTGGTATCGCTAAAAAAGTGGGGCGGGCACACAATGTCTCCTCTTTTAAGTTGGCTTCAGCGCTCTTTGAGACCAATAAAATGGCGTTTAATAACGGGGATGTTAATCAACTGCGTGTGGGGGAGGTGCTCTATTTTCCCCAGCGGGATAAGCTCTCTCTGGTCTCTTCGCGTCAGGTGCAAAGGCTTCTCTCTCTGGCCAATAAACCGCGTTTAAGAGCGGCTAAAAAGATAGCGCCTCCTGCTGTTGAAGTTTCTTCTTCTAAGCCAGAAGAGGCGGTGGTGGCTATTAAGCCGGATAAAGATATGGCACCAACGCCTGCTTTAGAGGGGAGGGGGCCTGTGGTTCTGGATGCCTCTACGGCACCTAAGCTAGAGCGTGCACCAGAAGAAAAACCGGCTGATCCTTCTTCAGTGGCTGATAAGATGCCTGCACTGCCCGCTCAGAATCGTGATGCCTCAACGCCTGAGAATTTGGTTGCTGTACTGCCTGAAGCACGTCAGAAACGTCCGTTAAAAGATGCACAGATGCCTTTACAGAATGGTGTGCCGCCAGGAAATAAGGTGCAGGATAGAGCGGAAGACTACGCCATGCGCATGAGTATGGGCTCTCCTCAGGGACAAAAACATGATCTGGCTGCCGGTGTCGCGGGGCGTGAAAATATGACGCTGGAGTCGAGTGCGCGCTTGGATCATCTGGAATCACTACAGAAACGGATCGCTTTTCTAGAGAAATCGCTCAAAAAGAGTGAAGGAAAACGTGCCAGTCTGCGCTCACAACTGGCTTCTCTTAAGCGGCGGGTCTCCCGTCTGGAGGATCGTGAAGAGGATCCGATTCAATCGGTTCCTTGGAGTTGGGTTGGTGGTGGTGCATTGGCGGGAGGACTGCTTGGTGGTCTGGCGGTCTGGATGCGGCGGAGAAAAACCCCTGCTCAGGTGGCTGCAACGCCGACAGTAACCACGGATAACAACAGGCCACTTCCTCAAAAAATGGAAAAAGATGCATCGGTTTCTTTGGAGAAGCGTGCAGAACCGCCTGTTGTAGCGGAGGATGGTGGGTTGAAAATCTCCTCAAAAGCAGCGGCCGGTGGTGCGGTTGCCGCAGCGGCAGTGACGGCATATGCGGCATCTGAAAAAGAGGATGATCTTGAAGATGCGGCTTCAGCGGTGATCTCTTCGCTCGATTCAACGTCCTCTGAAATGGAGGAGAGTGATGAATCGGTTGGGGATCTGGCTGATCTTTTTGGCACCAGTGATGCCCCTGATGAGCCGGTAACGCTGGATGATTCTGTACAACAGAAGAGTTCTGCGTTTGAGCAGTCGCTGGAGTCGAAGGAGCCTTTGACGGAGAGTGGGGAGCATCTGCCAGATCCTGTTGTTGAGATGAAAAAATCTTCTGAAGTTTCATCTGAAGCGCGAGATGAAGATTCAGGTGAGTCTGTCAAGGATGTGGATGCGCCTGATGTCGCGCACTCTAGAGAGGATATTGAAATTCCTGCAATGCCGATTCCTGAACAGAAAGGGGCGATGTCCTGGGATATTCCAGATCTTAAGGAGGCGGATAATCTTGCCGATGAAGATGATCTCTATAAGGGGCCGCGTTCTGGTGGAACACTGGAGACTCCCACTGTTGAAGTGCGCGCTGAGGAACAGGAGGCGTCATTATCCCATGCGGGGGAGGCTTCTGCTTCAGAGACCAGTCAGCGGAGCTTAGAGGAGCAACTTCATGGTGTAGAGGATAAAGAAGCCACACTGCCTAAGATTGAAGGGGCCACGCTGGACTCTGGGGAGGAGGCGCCTCTGTTGGATATTGCCAATGAAGATCCTTTTCCTGAGATGGACCTCTCCTCTGAGAAGAGTGCCGAGGCGGATTCCAATGCTTTATCGCCAGAGGAGAAGACTTTAGGTGGTATCAATAATGTGTTTGACTTAGGCGATGGGGAGGATGAGAGTATCTCTGCAACATTTCCATCGCTCTCAGAGCCACCTGCCGATGATGACCATCATGCGGCCATGGCCGGGCTTATGGGGGAGGAGATTGGGGATCTGGATGATGATGAACCGCTCTTTACCTCATTAACCGAAAATGCGGAGAAAACAACACAACCATCTGAGGAAGATCCGGCGCTGATGTTGGGCGTGGTTGCAGAAGATATTGATGCCGCAGATGTTGCGTTGCCCTCATTGGATCTGGCGCACTCCTCTGATCAATCTTTCGCTTCTGAGGAGATCTCTTCGGATCGGTTGGCTGAAGAGATCACGGTGGATGATTGTGATGATGAACAGACCGCTATGGTTGTTGAGGAGGTTGATCTTTCTGAGCGTCAGAAAGAGGATGGAGAGGGTTTAGATACAGATTCTGGTGTGGAAATTCCTTCGCTCTCTTTGACGATGGCGGAGGTGGCCGCTTCGGTGGAGGCTGATCGGAAAAAGGCGGCTCTAGAGCCTGACGTCTCTCCAGGAGAGGCGATTGAAACGTTGGATCTCAAAGAAGCTGAGCAGACCTCTACACAGACCGATGCGGTCGATGATGCGCCTGAAATTGATGATCTTGAGGTGCTCTCTTTATCGGATACACCAGAGAGAGAACCGCCGGCGCCTGTAACGTCAGAAGAGACTTTTGATTCGGATCTTGAGGTGCTCTCACTTCCTAGTAGTGAATCGTTGGCGCTGTCCAGTGAGTCTAAGCCCAGCCAAGAGGAGATCGCCTCTGAGATGGAGAAGGTCTCTTTTGAAAAAACAGAACCTCCTGCCACAAAGAAAGAAGCGTCACCTCAAGGGAAAGAGATTCCCTCCTTAGAACTTGATTTTGATATTTAAAATAATCGATGTATCCTGATCAGGGGTTGCAAACCGTTGTTGAGAAGCCGGGCTGGTTGTTTTCGCTCCACCCTGGAGCCAAGTTGCTCTGTGTGATTCTGCTTCTTCCTGTAATTATGCAGGCTCAAGGTGTGCGTTTTGGCATCGCTGTGATGGTGGTTTTTGTAGGATTGATCGTTTCAGATTATACTTGGAAGCGTTGGGGGCGTGATCTTCTACGGTTGCGTTGGTTTTTTCTCTTTATTTTTCTTCTTTATGGTGTCACCTTTCCTAAAGATGGTGAACAGATCTTGGTGATTGAAGGCGGCGTGTTAGGGATTATTCTGGTGCTACGTCTGCTGCTGATGTTGACGCTCACCCGGATGGTTTTTCTCTCCACACCACCGATGGCACTGCTCTCTTTTTTAAGTGCTGGTGGTCAGTATCTCTTTTTCTCTTCCAGGTTGCGATCCTGGTGGCATAAGAGTATAACGCTGCTCTGGTTTGTTCTGCTCTCCTTACCGCGATTGATGGCCATCGTTTACCAGATTAAAGTGGCGCTTTTAAGGTCTCCTGCATCGGGTTGGTCGCGTTGGTTTATGGCTGGTGAAAGTCTGTTTTCAAGGATTTCTCAAGCGATGGTTGCCCAGGAGATGGCATTGCTCTTAAGAGGTGTGGCTATGGGGTTACCCTCTTTAGCTGTATTTGCGTTTTCTCTATCGTGGCGTGTCAGGGATCTTCTGACAATTCTTTTATGTGTTTCACTCTATTTTATTTAAAATTGATTTCTTTTTTGCCGAATATAAGCTAAAACCTGTTCAGGGGCGCTGTTTTTTAGACCAATATGGTTGACAAAGGCTTCTTCATCGCAGCGAAGAAATGGATTGTAGCGTTTTTCTCTGGCCAGGGTATTGGGTAGGGTGGGCTGATCTTGATCAATTTTATTGGCCGCCTCCTCGAAGAGGTCATCGAGTCCCTGGTTATCAGGTTCTAAGGTGCGGGCGAAGCGAAGGTTATCGAGTGTATATTCGTGGGCGGGAAAG
>JBQGBW010000174.1:0-6222 GCA_052043475.1 Magnetococcales bacterium HHB-1 | reverse complement strand
CAACGGCAACGAGTGTAAAAAAGGGGTGTTTACGATGCCATGAAAAATCTTTAAAGCTACGAAAACGCAGCGAACTCACCATCAAGACACCCAGAATAAAGACCAGAAACAGCGGTAACCAGCGCCAGAGTCCATCCACAGAAGAGCCACCAGAGATGCCTAGTTGACCATAAAAGAGAATGGTTGAAGCAAGAATTCCAGCCGCCGCCGGTACAGGCATCCCCTGAAAATAGCGTTTGGAGAGTCGTTCATCCTGAACATAGTGTTGCACATTAAAGCGCGCCAAACGCAGTGCACCACAGACCGCAAAGAAAAAGGCGGCCGCCCATCCCAAACGATTAAAAGGGACCAACGCCCAATTATAGACTAAAACCGCGGGCGCAATACCAAAAGAGAGAAAATCCGCCAAGCTGTCATACTCTTTACCAAAAGCAGAAGTCGCGCCCATTGCGCGTGCCACCCGTCCATCTAAGGCATCAAAGATGCCTGCCACAACCAAGGAGAGTGCACCGGTTTCAAACTGTTGGTTCAATCCGGCCATCAGGCTGAAAAAACCAAAAAACATGCCTCCGGTGGTGAGTAGATTGGGTAAAATATAGACACTGCGTTTGGGTCTGTCGCTAGACACGTTCCACGCCTCCGCTTTGATAAGCGATAATGGTTTCTCCTGCAACGGTATGATCACCCAGAGTGCATTGAATGCGGCTATCTAAAGAGAGATAGATATCGACGCGAGAGCCGAACCGGATCAAACCAAAGCGTTCACCTTTTTTCAGTTTCTGTTCGGGTTTGAGATAGCAGACAATACGCCTGGCCACAAGCCCTGCAATCTGGACAAAGGCAATCTTCTCACCCGAATCTAACTGCATGAGCACTTCCATACGCTCATTCTGCACCGACGCCTTATCGAGGGCGGCGTTGAGAAATTTTCCCTGATGATAAGCGGTATTCAGGATCGTACCCGACGCAGGCATGCGATTCACATGAACATTAAAAACATTCATAAAAATAGAGACCTTCCGTGCAGGCCGATGCAAGAGCGGTGCGCTCTCCACCTCTTCAACCGCCACAACACGGCCATCTGCGGGCGCAATAATCAGATGATTCCCTAAAGGTGGCTCACGTTCTGGATCACGAAAGAAGTAGACACACCAGAGTACCAAAATCCAGAAGGGTATCATTACCGCAGGATAGGGCCAAAGCCAGGATACAGCCGCGGCAACCGCGATAAAAACAAAAATAAAAGGCCAGCCCTCTTTGGCAACAGGAGTTCGCACGTTCAAGACGCTCCTCTACTTTAAGTTCCTGCATCAAGCTTAATACAGGATGATAAACCAACAAAACGCATGATCGCTATACACAATGTGGCAAATCGCCCCACAATGCAACCGATTTAAGCACGCCAGGCGCTTTTTTACCATGAAAATCACCCCATACACTCAAGCTTGAGCGCATAAAAAGGCAAAAACCACGTGCTCACACAGCATAAACCACTTAAAAAAGCCATCTCAACGCAAAGAGATGGCCTTATTTTTTTTCATGCACCAAGGCATGGAACGCCATGGCACAACATAACAAAACATCATCAAACATAACAAAACATGATCATTGATTTGTTTCAGCCAAAAATCCAGCAAAGCTTGATCGATGATTAGACGTTCTACCCAAAACCTTTAAGGGTTGAATTGATTGATGATTGATTTAAACTCCTCCATCATCCCCCCTTTCTGGACTTTCTTAAACGCTTCCTGCACAGCCGCTCTATCACCATGAAATTTTTTCATGACCAGATCTGGACGGTGCAGCAGATGGCGCCACTTGTTCACAGAGAAAAACCGTGCACTCTGCTCAATGTCACGATTCACATGATAACCAATCAACTTTTCTCCATTCGGGGAGGCCATATAAAAACCTTCTGGAGTATAGAGTATCCAGTCGCGATTTTTCTGAAGATAGAGCGTAATCAATTCTGAACCATCACGCAGATCATACCAACGAACCTGTCCATCACCAAACGCCACCACCGCTTTATGACCATCTGGTGTAATATTCACCGACCAGGCAATATCCGGCATGGGCATCGTCCAGACCGCCTCACCACTGGCATCAAAATAACGCAAGTTCCAGTCTGAGCCCAAAAGAAAATGTTTTTGATCCGGAGCAATCGCCAAGGCTCTTGAGGTCTCCCCTTGATCAAATGGAAGCCGTTGACCATTGAGGGTAGGATTATACTCACCCCACCAACTTTCAACCAATAAATCTTCATAGCTGGCCGTATCTGGCGGTGAGAGCTTCGCCCCAAGATCCACATCCTCCAAGCGCCGTGTTTTTAAAGAAAAGATCAGCGGCTTCTCACCAAAATTATCCAGAGAGATCTGCACCTGCTCTCCTGTGGTGGAGACCTTGAAACCCTCTAGATTATTACGATAATCCGCCTGTTTAGGCAGATGTTGCCAGATCGCTTCATCATGTTGATCTGTGGCTAAAAGAGAAGGATCTTGACTGCTGATAAAGATGCCTCCTTCTGCGCGGGGAAGCATATCGATCACGCTGTTGGTTAAACCAAAGTAGAAATCCTGATAACGATCATCTTTCTTATATGCAGACCAGCGCCGTATTGCACTCTCATTCTCGGCATCCCAGGCGCCGGCCGCATAAAAATAGCGACCATCCGTAGACCAGGTAATGCTATAAAAACTGGATTCATCGCCCCCTTCAGTGGATGGTGATGCAATCAGGGAAAGATCCTCTGAAGAGAGCAGATTGATGGCCTTTTTATCCGAAAAGGTCACGGCAATACGCTCGCCATCCGGAGAGAATCGGGCCTGAAATGGTTCTGCACCGCCAGGCGCTCTCTTTTTGGCAATCAGCGCAAAAAACGCCTCTGCACTGCTATAAAGCCGAAGATAACCATCATCACAGGTGGTCACCAGGCGGCCATCAGCGGAGAAGTGCGCACTGAAAGCATCCTTACCATAATCCTGATCCTCAAAAGCTAAAGAACCATCACTCTGAAATACGCGCAAGCCCGTACTTCCCAACACGGCAGCCAGATAGCGTCCATCTGTGGAGTAAGCCAGGTGATGAATCACATCATTAAGATCATCAATACGGCTTGTCATCTCACCTGTGGCGGTATCAAAGAGAAAAATATCTTTTCCGCCACCATATCCACCGGTAAATCCTCCCACCGCCACAGTCTGGCCATCCGGTGTTAAAGCCACCGAGTAGAGTTTTCCGATATCGCCTTCACCAATGGGAACACGAATCGTGCGGATCAATTGACCACTCCTGGGGTTCCATAGTCGCAGTGTTTTATCTCCAGAAACCGACGCCAGAATCGTTTCATCCTGATCAATGGCAATACGGTTAATCTTACCCATATGAAAACCGTTCTCGATACGCAAAAATGGCGTTTTTGGATAATCCGCATAGACATCAGAGAAGAGCAAAAGGGAGAAAAAAAATAAAAAGAGACGGTAGATCATGACAGAACCCCACAAGGATTTTTAAATAAGAGAGCACTTACATAAGGATACCAGAGAACTCCAGAAAAAACACCATCCAGATATCTACTCTTCTAAGGTGACTAAAAAAGCCGTTAAAGCCTGGGTGAGTTGTTCGGCCTCCTGTTGCAGAGATTCCCGAAGCGGTTCTAACGCGTTAAGATCATTTGCACGGCCCATATCCACACACTGCTGGCAAACCTGAAACAGGGCTTTGGCTTTAATCATGCCACAGTTACCTTTTAATATATGCGCCTGCTGATGAAGTTGTTCAAAATCTCTTGCAGCCATCGCATCCAGCATGGCCTGTATCTTCTGCGGAAGCCCTTTTAAAAACGACTGCAACAGAGCGCTTAAGCCCTCCTGGCCAAATATCTTTTGTAACACTTCCATCTCTTGCAGATCAAACGCCCCAGAAGCCGTTTTTTTCTCCTCTAGAGGCGCAAGACAACGCAATGACAATTGATCTTCTGATGGGAACCAACGACACAAAACACGCTTTAATCGCTCAATTTCCAGAGGTTTTGATAGAAAATCATCCATGCCTGCATCCAGACAGCGCTGCCGATCCTCAGCAAAAGTATTGGCGGTCAAAGCGACCACCGGCAGACGTTCCTCCAAGCCCTCTTTCCGCTCCCAACGACGGATACACTCTGTCGCCTCAAAGCCATCCATCTCCCCCATCTGGCAATCCATCAACACCAGATCAATTCCGCCCTTTTGCACCGCCTCAAAAGCCTCACGTCCATTTTCCGCCAAGATAAGATGATGAACCCCTAAAAAACGCATTGTCTCTACAATAAACATGCGATTAATAGGATCATCTTCTGCAACCAGAACCGACCGCTCTGCCAAGAACTCACGATCTAAAGAGAGGGTGTCTTGAGCCGCCTGAGAAGAGATCGTTTCCAGAAATGCTTCCTGACTTAAAGGCTCAAACCGTGAAGTCACCGTCACCGTCGTCCCCTCACCCACGACACTATCGATTGAGACGCCTCCTCCCATGAGTTGCCCTAACTTATGGACAATCGCCAACCCCAAACCCGTACCACCAAAACGGCGTGTCGTCGTTGAATCCGCCTGACTGAAAGGCTTGAGCAGATACTCAATCTGATCAGAAGCGATCCCCATGCCGCTGTCACACACTTGAAAAGAGAGTAACACTGGCGCTTTTTGATCTGCTTTTAGATCAATCTGTAACGTGATACTTCCTTGCGCAGTAAATTTAGCGGCATTAGAGAGCAGATTCAAAAGAATCTGTCGTAAACGCACAGGATCACCTCTTAAAAACAGTGGCACATCCGGCGCAATCTGATAAGAAAAAGTTAATTTTTTCTTATCAATTTGCGGCTGCACCAGCCTGGTTGTCTCCAAGAGCAGTTCTGCCAGAGAGAAGGGAATCGACTCCAACACCATCTTTTGCGCTTCAATTTTAGAAAAATCTAAAATATCGTTGATCACATGCAAAAGATAATCACCCGACTGACGAATGGTTTGAAGATAGTGCTGCTGTTTTTCACTCAGCTCAGTCACCTCTAGAAGCTGTGCAAAACCTAACATACCATTGAGCGGAGTACGAATTTCATGGCTCATGGTTGCTAAAAATTCACTCTTCGCCTGATTCGCATGCTCTGCTCTAATTTTAGCATCCCTCAACTTCTCTTCAATGACTTTGCGATCTGAGATATCATGCCACGTTCCAATCACTTGCTCAGCACGATTATAATGGTTATAGATCACATGTCCCCTCGCAAGCATCATACGCACCTGACCATCTCCACGCACAATACGGTGCTCAAGTTCAAAAACCATTGATGCCTGTTTTAACATGGTGGTAATGGCCTGTGTAACCCGCTGTTGATCCTCAGGATGAACGACCTGTAAAAATTGATTCAACGTCTGCTTCTGCGCTAAAGACCGCCCTAAAAGCTGACAAAGCTCCTCTGATTCTGACACACGATCCTTTTCAATATGCCACGTCCAATAGCCAAGGTGCGCAATCTTTTGTGCCATAGCCAAGCTGCAACGATGTTTCTCCAGATCTCTAAAGAGAAGCGCCACCGGATCAATCAACACCGTCATTACCAATGCACGATAGATAAAGTAGAATGATAGCATCTTAAGCAGATGTCCAAACGCATTCATAAAATCAAAGACATTAATATAGAGCGTAAAGAGAAGCTCTGTCATCATTGTGGTGACAACAGCCCAGGCCAGCGCTTGAATAACCCGTGAAGAAAAACGCGCCTTATGAAGATAAAGCTGAATCAGAACAGCACATGAAATCAGAATAATAATATATTCCGTATAAACCTTAAACGGGGTCAACCCCTGCCCTTCAATAAAACAGTTAGGAAAATATCCTGTATAGATAGAACCTAGCAAGAGTGCCGTAACAATAGAAAAAAAGGATAAAACACCATACCAGGAGAACGTTCTTTTAAAAAAAATCGGCGCCACCAAAAAACTGCACACCTCCAGAGCGCGTGCAGAAATCCAAAGTTGTGTGGGCAGATTGGCACCATAATCAGGAAAGATCCCCATCCCTTTATAGGAGAGCGTATGCAACAGATCAATGATGCCAACAAAAAGATAAGCAGAACCAATAAAGCCAAAATAGCCATTCTGATGAAAACGCCAGGTATTGACCGAGACCACAAACAGCCCCATACCCACAAAAATGGAAAAAAATTCAACCAGACTATGAAACAGTAAA
>JBQGBW010000173.1:0-6311 GCA_052043475.1 Magnetococcales bacterium HHB-1 | reverse complement strand
TAATCTTTATCGTTATTTGGTCATGAGGGCAAAAAGCATTGCGGGGGAAGGCTTTGTTTTGAGCGGCCTTGCTTTCCAAGTCAACGTTCGGGGTGATGTTGTTGGCGTTTGGAATGGTTGTGTTTCGTCTTATGGGGGGTGTGTTGATGAGTGATTCATTTATTTTGGATGCTGTAAAGTTTAGCTTTCCTTTGGCCTCTATTGACTCCAAGACGGCCGCAGAGTTGGCCACATATTATGAAAAATTGGCTCGTGAACTAAGAAAAATTGCTGAATCTGATCTGCCAGTAGCCGCTAGACAACAGGTTTCGAAGCTCAGGGCAAAGCAAATAAGGGAGGCGGCCTGGCTTGCTTTGCGTCTTGAACAGAATGGTTTGGATACTGAAGAAGCTTTACTCCACGCCGTGGAGCAGTCAGGGTTCCCTGAGTGGGTTTTAAGGTCGGCAATGGATAGCAATCGAACCGGGTATCTGACGCACCATAGAGACACAAGGGATAAATTGATTCTCGAAATGTCGAAAGGTGGAATGAATAATTCTCAGATTGGTGAGCACCTTAACCTCCACCGATCAACTATTGGCAGAATTTTAGGTAAACATCAGGAATCTGGGTCAGAGGAAGACAGCGGAGTGTGGACACGTCCGGAAAAGGTTTCTTGATGTTGAGGTTTTAGTGCCCACTCATGGAAGATGAGCAATGGCAAATGTATGGTTGAAATATTGTGGCACTGGCGGGAAACCAGCCAGCAACGGAGAAAACAAACCTTGACCTATAGCATTTAAAATTGCCCTTCCAAGAGTGGGCGTTATTGTTTTCGTATCGCAAGAGCTGAGTAAAAATCAGTTCTTTTTTTTTGGTCCGGAGTGTGCAAGGGGTGACGTCACTATTAACAGTGGAGGATGTTAAGGGGTTACACATGTCAACACTCAATATTACCCAGGCTGCAAAGGCCGCTGGCGTTAGCCGCAACACATTGTACAAGAAGATAAAAAAGGGAAAGATATCAACAATTACTGATAGAAAAAACGGCAGGGTTATTGATGTTTCAGAGCTTGTTCGTGTTTTCGGAGAGCTTGAGGGGGTGACAGGGGTTGACGTTCAGGGGTTGCGTCACCCTGAACACGGGAGGACACCAAAAGGTGACACTGTGAACAGTGGGGTTGACGGTGCGGATTTGGCGGTTATTGACGTATTGCAGGCCAGGGTTGTTGATTTGCAAGCGGCCGTTGAGCGGATGGGTGTAGAGTTGGATGAGTTCCGGAAGCGGGAAAACCGTTTGTTGGGTATATTGGAAACAAAATTGTTGGTTGATAAGCGGGGTAAGGGTGGGAAAAAACGTGGCAAGAAGCGTAAGAAGTAATTCCGGTTTTGATCGTTTTTTATGACAGAGGGGGGGGGGTTTTTTTGCAGAAAATTGTCAGCAGGGTTGACATGCCAGTGTGGCTGACATAATGTAAAGGTATATCGAGTACACCACATTCGATAAGTGGCTATCGACAACTCATCACGGTTTTAGCGACCGTGCATGGAGGTTGTTAAAGCCTTGTGGTGGTGCGTCGGTGGCCGAGTCTCCTTGCGTTTGTGGTGTGCTTAACCATTTACATATAAAAAATGGGTTGGTGACACCATGCTTAAAATAAATGACGATAAACGCTTCAAGTCCGAAGACAGCAATCCCAGTAAAAACAGAACCTTAAAAGAGAAGGCAAAGTCTTTTGCTTTCTTGATCTTGTGGAAAATGATGATTGGGCTTCTTGTGAAGCTCTTCGCGTTTGCACGGTATGTGTGCGACTTTATAAAGATGGTAGTGGAAAAAATTTATCAAGTCGTGTTTGAGAATCTCTAAAATAAGGGCAATCCCAATGCTACACAAAGCACTGAAAGCGTTACGTGTTGGGCTTGACATGACACAGGCAGAAGTTGCTGTGAAAATTGGAAAGTCACGAACGTATGTTACAGATTTGGAAAGAGGTGAGCTTACAAAGCCACCACTGGATGTTTTAACGGCTTATGCTGAAATGTCTGGTGTATCTTTATCTTCTATTATGTTTTTTGTTGAAGAGGAGGAGCAGAATTTTGGATGCGAGTGGCTGGATAAGGGAAAGCGTGTAGCCAGGGAGAAGGCCGTAGAAGTGCTTGAGAGGATGAACAGAGGTTTGGTTCGCTCATAACCAAGCCTCTGTTTCACTGAAAGGCCCCGTGAAAACGGGGCCTTTTTTTGTTGCAGTACTTGTGTTTGAAAAACTCCCATCCTGGGATCCCAGAGCTTGAGCCCGCCTTTGACTTTCCGGATGCACCCGCCAGGGTTGGAGTCTTCCCCTGTGTTAGTGCCATCCCGGTCACCCTTTCGCCGTCGCCCGCTTCCCCCTGAGATGGGAGGGAAAGCAAGAAGTCAATAAAAAAAGGCCCCCCCTTTGGGGGCGGGGGGGGATCAAAAAAATCATGAGCGTAGCGAATCTCTTTGTTTCTTTTTTTGTTTACTTCTTGCTTTCCCGACCTACCCAAGGGCGGGCGGCGGCGAAAGGGTGACCGGGATGGCACGGGACGGCTGTGATGTTGTTATTTAGAACGTATGTCCCGGTGCATGATTTATTGAGTGTTTCTTGCGTCCGTAACGTAACGTACTGGTGAGTGCTTGTTTGGCCTTCTGTGCGGCCTCTGTGTGCCCATCTGCCGACTTTAAAAAACTGATTGCAGCACCCTTTGTGATTATTGTGGCCGTGTCGGCCGACACGGCCACAATAATCACAAAGGCATCACCCTGAAACGGATAAAACCCGTCCCGGCGCGGAGCGCAATGAAGTGCAAAAGGTAGTTTGTGGTGTTGAGCTTCTTTTGATTGTCGATTGTTCGTTGCGGCACTCATAGTGTGATATGTTCACAGAAGAAAGTGCCCTATATATAGCGCGCTCACACGCAGAGTGAAGAAAAAACACTTATAGTGTTGACAGGCTTTGCTTGTTCTGTTGATAATGGCCTCCATTGTTAAATTTTACATATGGAGGTCTTGATGGCTGAGGTACAAGAACTGATGAGTGTTGGAAGTATTTTGAAACAGGCCCGCGAAGAAAAGGGAATGTCTCGTCCAGAATTGGCGCAAGAGGCAACAAAGATCTTGCCTGCTGGTGCACAACCCCTAACCAAAAGGGCTATTGAGTCTTATGAACGGGATGATAGGTCTATTCCGTTGGATAAGGCGGCGGCTCTTTGCTCGGTTTTGAGTTTGGACCCGTTGTCTTTGTTGGCGGAAGTCGCTTTGTCTGGTAATGCGGATTTAACCAGGACCATTCAGCCGGAACGTGAAGAGTCGAAAGATTATGCAGAACCCAGCTATGATCAGCGTGTGCCGGAATTGCTGAATCAGCTACTTTCCGCAAACAGGTTGATTCAGGATCAGTTGAAACAGGCCAGTAGCGTTGGTGTTGTTGATTCTGTTGCCGGTGATTACTCGATAGGTAGTAGCAGTCATGTGGATCAGGTAGTTGGGCTGCTTAAAGAATTGGATGGTTACCGGCTGAATAATGCTATGACGCGTCGGCGAGTGCCTGTCCTGCTCAACTTGATCAATGATGGCTTGCAGGGGTTGGAGTATGATGAATTGTACGCTCTGGCTATCGAGCGGAGTATTGATATGGACTGTCCAAGGTGTGTTGCAAGCCGTATTTCAGATGAAGATGAGTCTTCATTCTGGCCTGTAGATGCATTTGTTGACTTTGTTTTTGATGCGTCGGAAGCATTGCTGGAAGAAGATGAGGAGGATCCGCGAGCAGAGTTAATTTCTGAATTGGAGATAGCCATCACCGATAGTGCGTTGTTCGGTGTTTCGTTGGGTGAGCTATATCAAGAGTCAGTAAAGCATCTGGCGAAGGCTGTTGGAGTAGGCAGCAAATGGCCCTTCCGGAGCAATGAGTCATATTTGAACAAACTTCGAGAGGCGGCATTGACTGCTTTGGTGCAAGGAGATGTCACCCCAACCCAGGTTGAGATTGCTGTTGCTGGTGGTGAAAGTTGAAGGCAGTTTTTCAGTGTCGGTCGAATTGTCTGTGTTGATCAAATGCTGCGTTTTGCAACTTTTTTGTGCGGAATTGATTTCATCGTGATGGTATATCAACAAAATTCACTGAAATTTCCTATAGGGAATTTGGATGATATACCATCAATTTTTAGGAAAGTTTGTGCGGAACGTTGCGTTCGCAGGGAAAGTTATAGAAACTAAGAACCCAGAAAGTGATAAGGCCTCTTAGTTGGAGCTAAGAGGCCTTGAAGTAACAATCCAGTGCGTACTCGTGTATTCCCCATACCCTTGTTCTGCGCGGATCTGGTTAAGATGCTATAACCATGTAGTCGTCTTAATCAAGTCTTTTCGTGGAAAAACGTGTGCTGCGCTGGAAAAAAACATCCAGGAGTGGTGCATGATACAGCCAGATGCAGGTTTCTTGCCTGCCCAATCTACCTTTTTTCAAGATCAAAATTCAGATGTTTGTGATTGTCACCCTCATGTTGAGGATGGTGCCGATTTTACGTCTTGGGATCCCCTTTCGACTCCACAAGCTTTAAGAGAGCATATCGAAGAGCTGAGACTCACGGTTGATGAGCAAGCTTTGGATATGGCGTCGGCTGGAATTGATCCAGATAACCCGGATCCTTTAGACGATTCTGCGGTTGACCAGGCGGACCATTGGCACGCTCTACGTGATGAGTTGAAGTCGGCGGAGTCTGAGTATGAAAACGTTGTGCAGTCTGTGCTGCCATTCGGTGGTGGAGCGGCCGACGGGGCCCCTCTTGGTAAAGATGTCAATACACGAACCCCCCCTGAGGGCTATAAGGATGCTGTAAAGGCCCGATTCAAACTCCAAGAGACGGTAAAAGAGATACTGCCGAATCATTCAATTGGGCATTGTTTCCGTAGTCGGCGAGGTGTTGAAAACGTGAAGGTGGTTTTTTCAAAAGCCCACAAAAAAACGCATTTTGGGGGGTTGCAAACTTGTGGGAGTGTCTGGGTTTGTCCGGTATGTGCTGGACATATTGCTGCGAGAAGGAAGGAAGAACTTGAAAAGGCTATTGAGTCCCATTTGAAAGATGGTGGCGGCATTTATTTGATCACTTACACGGTTCCTCATCACCGGGAAGATGATTTGGGCGATATGGTGAAAAGATTTTCCGATGCCCAGCAACGTTTGAAGCGTGGGGCACCATGGAAAAGGATCAAAGATAGATTTGGCTGGATTGGGTCTGTAAGGGCACTGGAAGTAACCCATGGTCAAAATGGTTGGCATCCTCATGTTCATGAGGTTGTCTTTCTTTCCCGGCCTTGGAATAAGCAGGAACGGCCGCTTGGCGGTGTGTTCGACTCCGAGGATGCTTTTTTGTCGGAGTTCAAAGAGAAAGTTTTTTCTCGATGGAGCCGTTTTGCTGTGAAATGTGGTTTTGAGGCTCCATCAAGTAGGCATGGTGTTGATATTCAGAACGCTGAATTTGCAGGTAGCTATGCGGCAAAATGGGGGCTTCAGGATGAGGTTACAAAGGCTCATATTAAGCGGGGCAACGGGCATGGCCGCTCACCTTTTGATTTAATTCGAAGCTACCAGGAAGGCGATAAACGGGCAGGAATGCTTTTCATGGAATTTGCGGGTGTGTTTAAGGGTAAAAGGCAGTTGGTTTGGTCGAAGGGCTTAAAGGCTAGATTCCAAATCCAAGAATTTACCGATGAACAGTTGGCAGAGTTAAAAGAGGATGAAGGTATCGTTGTCGGGGTGTTTTCCAGTGATGATTGGCGGATTGTCTGCCGTCATAATTTGCGCGCAGAGGTGCTTCTGGCGGCGTTGAGCGGTTGGGCGAATGTTTTGTCCCTGATTCGAGTTTATAGGGATCCTGGGGGTAGTGCGTCCAATTCTGAGGATTACGGGCCATCTGGTTATAGGATGGCAAGTTGATGAAGAATTCCCGATATTTCCAGAAAAGTATGAAATTGCGTTTGAGCATTAGAAGGCAATTGAAAAAATATTTTTTGCTGGATGAAGGTATTGTTTCTGCGTTCCAACTGCTTCGGACTGATTGTAATCTTTATCGTTATTTGGTCATGAGGGCAAAAAGCATTGCGGGGGAAGGCTTTGTTTTGAGCGGCCTTGCTTTCCAAGTCAACGTTCGGGGTGATGTTGTTGGCGTTTGGAATGGTTGTGTTTCGTCTTATGGGGGGTGTGTTGATGAGTGATTCATTTATTTTGGATGCTGTAAAGTTTAGCTTTCCTTTGGCCTCTATTGACTCCAAGACGGCCGCAGAGTTGGCCACATATTATGAAAAATTGGCTCGT
>JBQGBW010000172.1:0-6346 GCA_052043475.1 Magnetococcales bacterium HHB-1 | reverse complement strand
CAAGAGTAGACCATCCATCAAGTGGTATCAGAAGATAAAGAGAGGGCATGGATATCACAAAACAGGATAACGATGAGAAGGATAACCATCTATAAACAGCGTATGAAATAAAAAAAGTTTTCATCATGAAATATTTTCCCATTCAAAAATTATCAAAGAAAAAGGTGTTATAACTTTAACCAAAGAAACAGCTCCTGCAAAGCATGTTTCAACTGGCATTACCCCCCCATCCACACAAAATAAAAAATTACTCAAAATTACCTTGAGATAACAATTATAACTATGGTAATATATAGTAATCTTTTATATTAAAATCAATCATAAATCAAGCAAAGACCGCGAGGAAAGCCATGAAAATCAAGACAGGTTGTCATCATGAAAGTTATAATAAACAGGTGACACAACGACTCAGTCAACTTTCAGAAGATGAAAAAAACCTTTACAACATCATTCATCACCAGAGCAATACAAAAAGAGCCCCTATTTCAACAGAACCGAACCCCACACTCACGCAACTTGCGCGGAAAATATCCCACAAAGAAGGATGTCGTAACCATCATGAAACACCCCTGCTATACACCTCTTATAGAGTGAAAGAGATGCTTAATAAACTCAAACAACTTGACCTCATCACAGAGCGCCATCAAAATCACTGGATCGCCACCCCTACATTAAAAAGCGCAGAAAAAAACAGTCAAAGAGAACAACACGATCCAAAATATACCGACCAGGATACTGCCACAGTGTTTTCCACTATACGCACAGATTTTTCTAAAGATCCCCAGCCAATGGAACAGAACCTGAACGTCGTTATGCTCAATTATGCAAAGCATCTGGCCGCACAGCGACAAATTGACCATATCATACAAAATAACCTAATGGATAACAGGCAGATCCTGTATCAGCCAAAACATTCTGAAATCGCGATAATGATGCCAATGTGCCTTGAAAAAAAAAGGGGGTGCTCCATCTCTTATGCACAATTGAATCAGTGGCAAAAACAATATTATCATATTGATATTAATAATAAAATGAGCAACATTAAATTTTATATGTCTCACAACAAACTAACTTCTGACACCCCAGAACAGATTACAAACCCTATTGACACACAGCTTAAAAACCTTTCACAATAAAACTTTACACAATAATGAATATCATATATAATGGTAAGGGGTTAGATATTAGCAGTGTATAAATTTCTACAATAAAATACATGCTATACCTGGATCTCACCACTGTTTTACGATCACCTACCGGAGCAATCCTATGAAAATTCTTTATGCATTGTCTGAAAAGTCTCCTAATAATACATTTAATGTGCGCGAGTACATCATTGAAACCTATAAAAATATCGGTATTGTTGCTGATTTAGCACGCAGTGTCGATGATATTGAGCATCTATGCCAAGAAAAAATTCCCTATGCAGGGATCGTCTTTGACCATATTGCCCCCGCCGAGGTGGCACACCTTCTCCAGCTTCATAATAATCATTCAATTCCTGTATGTGCTGTCAATAACCAGAATATCAATCAACAGGAACGGGAAGCCTTCCATAAGGCGGGGGTGCATAATGTCATTGAACAGGTTGGTCCCGCTGTCGTTGCGGTGACCATGCAGCAGTTGATCGGTATGCGCCACCACGAACAGACCCCACGCTCCTCCCGTCTGAGTAAAGGCATTACCGTCAACTGGGAACTGGGCACGATATCCAACGAGAGTAATCAGGTCACACTCACGGCAAAAGAGTTGGAGATTTTCCGTGAACTCTACTATAATCAAGGACGTGTTCTCTCCCAGAGCCAACTCCTTGAACGACTCTATCCCGATGCTTATGCCGCCCGTGATCGTACACTGCTCAATGTATTTATCTGCAAAATCCGTAAAAAACTCGAACAGTTTGGTGCACGAAAATATCTCAAAACCATCAACCGACGCGGTTTTGTCTGGCAGGAGAGTGACTCTAACTCACACTGATTGATCTCTATGGATCATGTGACCGTGTGTATCCATAGATGCTTGACTTAGACGTAAAAACACAACATAAGAGATGTCAGTATTATAACTAAGGATTTAAACCAGGATCGATGGGTTGGCCGCACAATCATCCTGGTTTTTATATCCTATAATATAACTCATATCTCCGCATGTTTTTCAACCATTGATGCACATCTGATACATATCAACAAAAAAAATCTTATAAGAGGGATTGTTCAGCGCGGAGAGATTTGTTACATTCATGGAAATTTAAACTGGATTATAATGTCTTCAATTGAAAGAGCATAATTGCTTGAAAAAATCCTTACTTAGAAATCGTACTTCGGAGAAAATAATGAAAAGCCACGACCTGATTATCGTTGGTGCTGGCTTGGCAGGGATGCGCGCTGCCCTGGAAGGGGTAAAAAACGATGTCAACATCGCCATCGTTAGCAAAATCCATCCCCTTCGTTCCCATAGTTGCGCTGCCCAAGGCGGTGTAAATGCCGCCATCGATTCAGAAGATTCCACCGATCTCCACTCCTATGATACCGTAAAAGGTTCTGATTATCTGGGAGATGAAGACGCCATTCAACTGATGTGTAAAGAAGCCCCCGAAGCGATCCTGGAAATGGACCGCATGGGCTGCCCTTTCTCACGCTTTGATGGCGGCGTCATCGCACAACGCCCCTTCGGTGGCGCCAGCTTCGACCGCACATGCTACGCCGCCGATCGCACCGGTCAGGTGATGCTGCACACACTCTGGGAACAACTGGTTAAAGCCAATGTCCCCGTCTATGAAGAGTGCCAAGTACTCGATCTGGTCACCGATGATGCTGGACGCATATCCGGTGTTGTCGTCATTGATATCAAAACCGGTGACCTCTTCGGTATTCGTGGTAAAGCAGTCATGATGGCCACCGGAGGTTATGGTCGTGTCTTCTTAAGCTCCACCAATGCCACCACCAATACCGGTGATGGTATGGCCCTGGCATTACGCGCCGGCGCGCCGCTGGCGGATATGGAGTTTGTTCAGTTCCATCCCACCGGTCTACGCACCTCAGGTATCCTGGTCACCGAAGGCGCACGCGGCGAAGGCGGACACCTCGTCGATGTCAATGGTAACCGCTTCATGGGAAAATATGCGCCCACAAAATTTGAACTCGCCTCCCGTGATGTGGTCTCGCGTGCTGAACAGACCGAAATTATGGAGGGACGCGGGCGTGATGGCGCAATCTTCTTAGATCTTCGCCACTTGGGCGCTGAGAAAATTCTTGAAAAACTCCCCCAGATCCGTCAACTCTCCATCGACCTCGAAGGCGTCGATCCCATTAAAGAGCCCATTCCTGTAAGACCCACCGCCCACTACTCCATGGGTGGTATCCGTACCGATAAATATGGCCAAAGTCCCACCGCTGGACTCTTCGCCGCCGGTGAAGCCGCCTGCGTCTCTGTACATGGCGCCAATCGACTGGGTGGAAACTCACTGCTCGATGGAGTCGTATTCGGTAAAGTGACCGGCCAGGCCGCCAGTGACTATGTCAAATCACTCGACAAATTTCCTGAATATGACGCCAACCGCGTTGACCAATTGAAAAACCGGATCGTCGAGTTGAAGAATCGCCAATCCTGGGGAATTCGGCCCGTGGAACTGCACGCCCGGATGGCTTCAGCAATGAACGCCTACTGCGGTGTCTTTCGCACACCTGAGGGACTTGAAACCATCGAAAAACAGATCCCTAGCTGGCGTAAAGATTTTGAAATGATCCATCTGGATGATAAATCCAATGCCTTCAACCTCGATCTGCTACGCGCCTTAGAACTGGGTCACCTCATTGATCTGGCGGAATGTATCATTCGTGGCGCCATCGCCCGGAAGGAGTCCCGTGGTGCACACTCCCGTACCGATTATCCAAACCGGGACGACCAGAACTGGCGTAAACATACACTCTCCACCTGGGATCAAGAAGCTAAAAAAGTGGCTCTCACCTTCGAAGAGGTGCGCACCGTCGGGCTTCCCGAATACGAACCCAAAGAGCGGGTTTATTAAACGGATTGGAGATCAATTATGCCCCCAGTAAATACTTTTATCTTTCGTATCCAACGCAACGACTGCTTAGGCTCAAATCCCGATGAAACCACCGGAAGCCGCTGGCAGGAGTACGAAGTCGAAGCCTCTGAAACCACCACCCTGCTCACCGCACTCGATGAGATCCGTAACCACCAGGATGGTACACTCACCTATCGACAATCCTGCCGCTCAGCAATCTGTGGCTCCTGCGCCATGAAAGTGAATGGACGCACGCGACTTGTATGTAAAACCCATGTGGGCGCTGTGGCCATTACGGAGAAAAGCGGCCGAAGAGTGGTTGAACTGGCACCACAAGCCAATCAACCCGTACTTAAAGACCTGGCGGTGGATATTCAACCCTTCTTTAATCGCATCCATAAGATTAAACCCTATCTGGAAGAGGGTGACGATACACAGACCGATGTGGATCGCTCCTCCTATGATCAGGTCAACCATGTTACCCAGTGTATCATGTGCGGATGCTGCTACTCCGACTGTACAGTCGCTGAGGTCAGCCCAGACTTTATCGGGCCTGCTGCTCTGGCAAAAGCCTTTCGCTTTGTCTCTGACCCCAGAGAGGGACAGAAAACAGAACGCTTAAAAGATCTCTCCCAGGATCATATGATGTGGTCCTGTGCACGCTGTGCCATGTGCGTCGAGATGTGCCCCAAAGATGTGCAACCCATGGAAGCAATTGTTAAACTGCGCACACGTGGTCTCGAAAAAGGCTACAATAAAGGCGTGGGTGCAAAACATGCACTGGCCTTCCACGAGGATATCCAAAAACATGGCCACCTCAACGAATTCACCATCCTACAACGCTCTGTGGGTATATTCGGTGCCATGAAAGAGATGGGTACCGCACTCCATCTGCTCAAAAAAGGTAAAATCCCCTCCCCCTTCCCCCATAAATCTGAAGGTGTGCAGGAACTGAAGAAAATTTATCAAACTCTTGAAGAAAATCCCATCGACGTGGAAACCAAAGCCAAAGAGGTGGTTCCTGAATAAGGAGGGGCGAATGTCCAACGAATACGCTTATTATCCTGGATGTGCAGCCCAACAGGTCCAAAAAGAGACCGACTGGTCCGCACATGAACTTTGTAACGCCTTAGATATTACCCTGCACGAGATGCCGCGGGCGACCTGCTGTGGTGCGGTCAGTCTGCGGGAGACGAAACCCGCTTTCTCACTGGCTGTCTCCGCACGCATTCTCTCCGAAGCCGAAGAGAAAGGTCATGATCTGGTCACCGTCTGTAATACCTGCTTGCAGACACTCTCATACGCCAATGCACGCTTTCGCAATGAGCCGGAGATTCTGCAACAGATTAATGGTGCCTTAAAAGAGGCTGGTGTACGCCCCTATAACGCCTCCATTAAAGTCTATCATCTGCTCTGGGTGATCACCGACATTCTCGATCCTGAGGTGGTGAAAAGAAAAATTACCCGGCCCCTTAAAGGGTTGCGTATCGCCCCCTTCTACGGTTGTCATAATCTCCGGCCCGAAGCCATATTCGATAGCCAGGCTGGAGAGAAAGCCGATCAACTGGATCGTCTGATTACCCTGCTTGGGGGAACGCCTGTTCCTTATGATGGTCACGATAAATGTTGCGGCTTCCACTTTATGCTCTCTGATAAAACAGAGATGAGCAATATGGTGGCTAAAAACTGCCTCAATGCCAAAAATGCCGGCGCTGAGATCATGATCTCACCCTGTACACTCTGCGATATGATGATGGGTGCTTATCAGGGCGTGGTGGAGAAGAGCCTCAACACCTTTATTGGCTTGCCTGAAATGAACTTTACCCAGCTTTTAGGTCTGGCCATGGGCATTGATGAGGAAAAACTAGGCATCCAACGCCTCCACAGCGATCCCAGACCTCTGCTTGCAGAGCATGAGATCTAAAAGTAATCCACAGATCTAAAATTGATGGTATAGAATCAGAATAGTGGTTCTATACCATTTATTTTTGTCTAAGCTAGACATAGAGAAGATGTTATATATATTCAATTATTCTATGAAAATACTTAAAGATAGTTTAACAGTTATATGGGTATCCGGTTGGTGCAGGCTATAGTACAATTATCAAAGTCTTTTTCTCTGCACTCAAACAAACATGCTTGAGATGGATATTCCAGATAATTTACTTGATTTCAGCCTTCGTTTTTCGACTGAAGATGGATGTTTTGACTTTCTTATCCAACTGCGTTGGCCAGACGGTTTCATATGTCCAAAATGTGGAAGCAAGCTTTGGCATCATCTTAAGACAAGAAAACGAGTTATTGAGTGTGCGAACAAAT
>JBQGBW010000171.1:0-6365 GCA_052043475.1 Magnetococcales bacterium HHB-1 | reverse complement strand
AAGCTGACCCGATCACACTGGAACCGTGATGCAATCTCATTACAGAGGGTCATAGAAGCACCGATGTGATGCTGTTGCTGATTCATCAGAATGGAGACATCCAACGACTCAGAAACTTTAACCGCATCCACACTGAGCTGCCCACGGCTCTGGCTTAAATGATAAATTTTTGGTGTATCGATAATCAGGAGAAGAAGGGAGAGGAGATGATCGGGAGGAATATCTTTTTTCTGCTCTAGACCAAACAGCGCAACACCAGGGGGATCTTGGTCAGGGAGTTCTAAGCGCACAGCAATCAGGAGGCGGGGATCATCTCCCTTATCCATCGCAATAGGCTCTATGGCCTGCCCATCATTTTGTGCCGTATCCGCCATCTTTTGCAGTTGGCTGATAAACACCTTAGAACGCAGCTCACCACGAATACTCATGGGATGAAGAGAGACCACCGACCAGGGGGTTTCATCACTCTTTTTGATCGCGATTACACCAAACGCTGCATCAATGAGCTTTAAACAGCGCTCTAAGAATACCCCCCAGAAGTGGGCAGGAGAACCCTGATACTGGCGCAACTCCCGAAACTGCTTAATCTGCTCTGCTTTGGTCTGCTCATTTTTTGATGAAGTCACCTGTTTATCCCTACATTGTCAGCAGCATCGTTCCAGATACGCCCGGAATTACCTGGTTATCCTCATTGGGAAACTCAACCTTTACTTTCATCAGACCAGAGGAGGGATCGACTACCGGCGCAATAAAGATAATCTTTCCCTGTTTTTTAATCGTCCGCTCTCCCGCCTGAATATTGAGCGTTACTTCATCATTGATCTTCAATCTTCTGCCCCACTTCTCTGCGATATTACTCACAAAGATACAGGGGCTGGCAACAACCACCCTTAAAATAGGCTTCGGGGGCTCATAGATCTCTCCAGGGCTTAAAAAGAGTTGGGCGATGATGCCATCCATCGAAGCTTTAACGGTCTTCCTTCGCAGCATCTCCTTAGCAATGGAGAACTCTACCCGTTCCCGCTTCTCTGCCTGGGTTAACCGTTTCTGATCCGCTTTTGCTTGAATCAGCTCCAACTCCAGCTTATCCAGTTCCTCTTTACCCACAGAGCGGGTCGATTCATAGAGTTCTCTGTTTAATTTATAGATCCGACGTAGGGTCTTGGCTCTGGCCTGAGCAGAGCTCAACTCTGATTTATCATTCATGATAATCCGACGGCGCTTAATATCCAGCTCCTCAAGGCCATAATCCAAAGAGAAGAGGGTCTCCCCCTTTTTAACGCGATCCCCCTCTTTTACATGAATCTTATCGATCACACCGGTATCCACATTACCCACCAAAACATCATGCAGCGGTTCAGTGATCCCAGATACCCGGACCTGTTCAGCGTGTACAGTGAACACAAACAGGGATAAGAACACACCCATCAGCGTGCCAAAAAATGCTCTACGCTTTACCATGATTTTCCTCTCTCTGCACCAATACCATGGACCATCAACAGAGATCCTTCATGCATCCATAGTTCGGTCAGCGCCTTATGGTAATTGGCCTGACTGTTTAATTGGGACTCTTTGGCATTGATTAAAGACGCCTCTCTCTCCAGTACGGTACGACTATTGCCCTTACCCAAACGAAATTTTTTCATCTCAATTTTGAGCAGTTTCTCAGCCAGTCCAACAGCCTTTTTATAGTGCTCAATCTGTTTCTTCGCACTCTTTACTCCCTGTATGGACGCTTTTACATCATTGGCCATCGCGACGGCCACAGTTCTAATCTCAAGCTCCGCCTGACGTCTCCGGTGTTTTGCTGCCGAGAGTTCGCTCTGTGCTTTGCTGTTTCCTCCCAAAGGAACCTCAAGCTCAACACCAACGCTCCAGGATTTATATTGATTCTCCAGACTCTCTGTCAGTGCATCGCCCATCTTGTTCTCAATGCTGTTTAAACCATAAGAGCCAGTCAGATCAAGATCGGGCATGGTCTGGTTTTCTGCATAGTCCACGCGCACCGCTTCACGCTTCCCCTTCTTTAGGGCAATCAGATATTCGGGACGGTAAGTGTGTGCATTCTTTAAGCTGCGTTTAAAATCGAGTGTTCTGGTGGGAATCATCGCCTCATCAAGGGCCTTGATCTCCTCCCCTCCCCCACGCTCGTTAGAGGAGATATATTTCTTTAACTTGGCAATACCTACGGTCTGTCTCTGTTTGGCTTCAGAGAGCAGCGCTTTTCTTGTCAGCAAACCCACCTCGGTCTCATAAATTTCGGTCTCAGCAATTTTACCGCGCTTAGCCAGTGCCTGGTTATTGGCCAGCATCTTCTCAGCCACATCAAGGGAGTCTTGACGGATTTCAACGACCTTTTGTGCTTTATGGAGATCCCAAAAGACCGCTAAAGCACCGGCGATCACCTCAATCATCTTTTTTCGATATCCCTGAAAAGCGATGTAAGCATCGATCTCAGAGAGATAAATGTTCGACTTGGTCGCATCAACACCCGCATCTTTAAGAAGAGGTTGCTTCATGGAGAGTGCAAGGACGCCTTTATACTCTTTTTTATCCTGAAGATCGAGATCATTTTGACGTTCATTGAGGCTATAACCAACAGAGACTTCACCGCCAATGGGGGTTAACGTCTCCACAGAGAGTGTGGTTGTATTTGTCTTTTCATGGACCACATTACTGGCGGATGATCCAGAGAAGAACGCCCTTGTCCAGTCTTCATTGAGGTAGGTCTTGTTGCTATGACCTGTTGCCATGGTCATTTTAGGCTCAAAAATTGAGCGCGCATTTTTCACTGCATCCTGGCTGACCGCCCACTCCAGCTTTTGAGAGAGCAGGTAATCATTTCTTTTTTTAACCAGCGTGACAAAGTCTGTTGCCGTTAATGCAGAGATATTTAGACGTCTCTTTAACGGTAGCGCATCCACCTTCTCTGAACGACTCACCACCACAGGCGCTTCTTTCTGATCAGTATGTTCTCCGTTACTCTGCACAAAGAGTGTTTCGAGGGAAGGGACATCAGGAAGATTTTTATAGAATGCGGGTCGATGCGCATTCCACCATTTTTGTCTCCTCTCATAACGTCTTCTATTTGTTTTGATTATCAGGCCATGTTTTGTCAGGCGCTTATCCATCTTAGAGATCATGTTTTTCAATTCATCTCTCTTCTGTGCGCAGCCCAACTGGAGTGTCAGTATCTTCCTCGTACGCCTGAATCGTTTCTCAACAACAAAAGGGGTCAGCCCAGCCTTCTTTGCCTGTCTCATGCCCTGTTCAATATCGGATAGACGATTTGAACTTAAGAGTTGGTAGCAGTAAAAAGAGGTGCCATCCCCTGCCATAGCCATTGAAGAGAAAAGCGAGAAGGATAGCAGTAGATAGACGATGTATCTCCACAGATAAAGCATATTTTAACGACAGCCTTCTAATTGTTAGCCAAAAGAATGAGGGTTTGTCAGTCGATCTTTAATGATCTCCATCGCCTGTTCAACGCGCTCTACCAGTTTATTGAACTCCTCCATGGTGACGTCATCTTCGATACGTCCAGAGAGATCAACCATCTTGCCAATCAGGTTATCCATACTCTTCTCTGTCTTCTTATAGACAGTGATTACCTGATCCTGCTTGCCACCTTTTTTCTTCTCTTTTCTACCACTCTTCTCCTCTTCCAGTTTTTTAAGATAGCGATACCAATTGGATTTCTGGGACTTCTTATTTTTAATTCTGGAGAGCTTGACCAGGTAGTTTTTGGGTGGGTTTAAGTTACTCTTCTCGTCTTTGAGTTGATCTTTGATATAGTCGGGCAGACTTTTAATCGAGAGGGTATCGGAGACCATCTGTTTAGAGCGTCCGATCAATCGGGCCAAGTCAACCTGTTTCATCTTAGGCGATTCATAGATCAACTCATGGAAAGCCTCAGCCTCCTCAAGAGGTCTTAAATCAGCACGAACAATATTTTCGACCAGAGCCAGAACCTTGGTATCGCTCTTTCCTTCATAGATCACGGCCGGGATCATCTCATGGCCAAGCTTCTTGACCGCATGATAGCGTCGTTCACCCGCAATGATGGTATATTTCTCGTCCTCCCCTTTTCTTACCGTGATCGGCTGAATCATACCGTGCTCTTTGATCGATTCAGAGAGTGAGGAGAGCTCTTTTTTATTAAAGATCGTTCGGGGCTGATCCGGGTTAGGTACAATGTTTTCCAAAGGAATCAGAACAAGCCCTCTATCTTTCCTACCAAACATTATAAAATCCTTTTTCTTAACAAAAACCGGGGGAGTACTGTGCAGCGTACTTTGGCGCTTAAGCTATAAAAAGATGGAAGTACTTGCAGCGTACTCTGGACTGGAATCTAAGTTTCAAAACCAGAGCCGTACTGTGCAGCGTACTCTGTTGTTATAGATTAGAGATAGCACCTTTTGATTGATTTGTAAGGCATCTTCAGTATGGTCTCATATATGCTGCATATATGTAAAGCAATTGCATTTCCGGGTCGTATCAATTTTATTTTCATGCAACAAGATATTTTTTAGTATACGTATAATATACACATAAAACAAAAGACTTCACAGTGTCTCACATGAGAACGTAACTTATTAATTTAAATCATTTTATTCAATATCAATATTATATAATCCTTTAACAATATCTCTGATCTCAAATTTAATGTGCATCTCTCTGCCATACTTATTCACATCAACAGCGCCTTCGGCTTGCGCCCTGATCGTCTGTTTTTCTCTCTCTGGTAAGTCACTAAAGACCTGATCCAGTTTCTTACCTAGACGAAATTCTCGATTTTTCTTCTCATTGGCTTCTCGCGCCTTACGTTTCTCTTCTTCATCGCGTTTTTTCTCAAATGCTCTTAACTCTTCAGCTTTTAAGTGCTTCTGATAATCAGTCGAGAATTCGTGCGCATCGCCTGGCTTAGGCAGGGGACTTCTAAAATAAGCGCCGGGGTTCTCAATGGGATGGTTTGATTTGGCTTTTTTCTCAAGCAAGAAGCCAAAATCAGTGATCACATCATTGAGTACGCTCACAGAATGTTGCCTGATAATCGATCTTATGGAGTTACCATGCACCTTGAACGCTTTTAGTTTGGCCGTGATCGCATCAACGCTTATGTTCTCTTCAAGAGCGGGCGGCTGTTTCTCTTCAATTTCCTTATTTTCTCTTCTGAAAGTGCAGATAAATTTGTCTTGATTGTTCTTATAGTACTCAATGCTGTATGTATAGTTCTCGTCAAAGGTGTTGATCTGATTGATGGCACTTTGGATTGATTTGATCTGTCTGATAATCTCGCTATTATATTTTTTCCTTATCAAACCAATCTTAGGGAACAGTTTATCTACGCCAATAGAGAATGTATTCTTTTTTAAGAACTGTTTTGGTAGATATTCATAAAGTCTTCTAGCTAAAGGGCGTTTTAGTCCTATCATTAAGTCTAAATCAATATTTTGAAAGAATCTTGACTGTTCTATGACCTGCAATAATGTATCATCAAATCTTATTTTTATCCTTCTTTTATGGACGTTATCATTTTTATCTTTTTTTTCCTCCGTCTTATAGCTGAGAATGCCAAAACCCATACTTGCATATTGCTTTCTTCCAACATAGAAAGATCCATCGAACTTGATACTAACACCTCTCCAGATATCAAGAGCCTTCATAATACGCTTATACATAGAAGCTGTCTTTGTTATATTAAGATTCTTACATATCTCATAAGCACTGACATCAAAAAAATTATTCCCCCTTCTCGCATCCTTCTGAGAAATAAATAAGAGATAATACAAAACAAGTGCGTCAAATGATGCAGGAATACCCAGTCGTGGTGTTGCATCTAATGTGTAGGTTCCATTCTCCACATTGATCACAAGCGTTGAACGATGATCTTTTTTATCTGTAAGCCATAAAGGAAATTCAAGAAAGTTCATATCTTGTTTGACGAGATTCTTTTTGTTCTTCCTCACCATGGATATTCCTATTGCGTTTAAAATTGATGAATCTGAGGTGTATTCACAACAAATCAATTATATCTTTATTTAACAAATGGATCAATAAATGGATAGATACACCTATGGTATTATGAAAATGGTGTATGTTGAAACAAGAAATGGTGTATGTTGAAACAAGAAATGGTGTATGTTGAAACAAGAAATGGTGTATGTTGAAACAAATGCATTTTTTTATATAATTGATTTTAAAATGAAAATCTATCAAAAAAAGCCCTGCATGATTTTATCAAATCTTTTTAATAATCATCATCAATGCCTTTTCGCAATTTTTGATTTTGCGAAAATCGATTTTTCAGTTTTCGATCAGGGCGTGGTCTTTGATGATGATAAAAACAGCCGCATGGTGGGGGG
>JBQGBW010000170.1:0-6509 GCA_052043475.1 Magnetococcales bacterium HHB-1 | reverse complement strand
TCAATAATATTGGCGCCACCTGAAGCATTGACGATATTATCGCCTGCTCCAGCATCAATAATATTGGCGCCCCCATCAGCAGTTATGGTGTCGTTCCCTGATCCACTATCAATAATATTGGCGCCACCTGATGCGGTAATGATATTGTCCCCAGCACCCGCATTAATGATATTGACGCCACCTTCTGCTTCAATCTCATCATCACCACTGCCCGATGTGATGGTATTGCTACCACCAAAGGCGCTGATCGTATTATGGCCATCACCCACATCAATGATATTGGCACCGCCTTCGGCCAAAACAACATCATCGCCATCACCACTGGTAATGATATTGGCACCACCATGGGCGGCCACTTCGTTGTCGCCATCGCCCATTTTAAAGATATTGGCGCCACCATAACCAATCGCTAAATCATCACCATCACCTAGTGCAATATAATTGGAGAGGCCATAGACTTCAACTTCATTATCGCCACCACTCAGACCATTGATTTCATTGGATCCACCCCAGGCTTCGACCACATCATTGCCAGAACCAAGATCGATCTTATTAGAGGCGGCATAAGCCTTGATCAGGTCATCTCCTGTGCCCGCATAGATGGTATTCGATGCACCATAGGCACGAATGACATCATTCTCACTACCCGCACTGATATAGTTAGAAGCGCCATAAGCAGTGATCTCATCTTCACCGGATTCACCATAGAGTTTGTTACTCAAACCATAGGCGATAATCTGATCATTCCCCTCACCGCCTTCAATGCGGTTGGAGGCCGACCAGGCTTTGATGATATCGTCACCCTCCTGCCCATAAACATTAAAATCTCCGCCAACAACACGGATAACATCATCTCCATCAAGGGCATAAACATCTACTGAGAACACGGTTGCAATATTGATACTGTCATCTTTATTAGTACCAACATAGCGGCCATCCAGAGCTTTAAGGGTATCCTCAACCCAGTCGACCCCTTCATCGACGGCATCAATGGTACTGTCCAGGGCATCATCGACTGAATCGGCTGCTTTGGCGGCCTGCTTTTTAGCCCACTTTTTAGCCTTGCTCCAAAAACCCATGGTTCAATCTCCTCTATCAAAGAAACGCTTTTGTATCGCGTTGTTGTCGTTTTAATCTATTAAGGAATATATAGATATTAGGTGCTTTAAATAATATCCAGTCTGTTTTTCTCGTGTTAAAGATATTGTGCACTACAACGTGAGAGGAGTGCAGCAGAATGATGAAGACTAGTCCATTTAATTTAATAATCTGAAGTGCTAATCTATAAAACAATGCAAAAAAAAGATAGAAGAATCAACCAACTCCTAATGAACAAGAGCAGTTTACCTGAGTTTGTCAGACAGACTGCTCCATTAAATTTATGGTTCCCGGAAACTTTCATCAAGCCATCGCATGATCGGATAGATAAAATAGGTGATCAGACGACGCTCTGAGACCTTAATATCCGCAGTTACATTCATACCAGGAATCAATTTAAACTGTGCTGGTGGTCTCAAAAGTGTTGTTCGGGTTAAAGTGAGCCGTGCCGGGTAAACAACCTCTTTCTGGCCAAACAGTGTCTGTGATGCCGCATCTGCACTGATAAAGCGTACCGTGGCGGCCAGATCACCATAGCTTTGGAATGTATACGCTTCGAGTTTAACAGATACCGTATCTTCCAGTTTAACCTTACTGATATCTTTGGCGGGAATATCGATCTGCACCTCCAGTGGTACACCTGAAGGGGCTAAGGTGAGCAGAAGATCCCCCGATTTGATCATGGAGCCTGTGGCAATACCTGGCGCAAGATCCAATACGGTGCCGGCAATGGGTGCGATAATACGGATATGATTCTGTCGCCATTGAAACTTTTTCAGTTGCTCTTGCAGTAGCTGTTGACGTGTTCTGGCTTCAGCCAACTCTTTACCAATCGTGGCATGTCGGTTATTGATATAAGCTTCCCGTTCGGTCTGTTTTAGTGCCAGATCGGCTTCGATGTTGGTCTGATTGCTCCGTAGCTTGCTGATGTTCAGATCTAAAGAGAGTCCGCGACTGCGCGTCGAGAGATACTGCACGCGCGAGCCCACATTTTTATCCAGCAATGTTTTATAGGCACCTTCTAGATCTTTGGCTATTTTCTTCTGTTTGCGGGCCAGAGAGAGTTCATGACGTGTTGCTTTATTCTGGGCTTGCAGATTTTTAATCTGCTGATCGAAAATCTGCAACTGAGAACGATACTCCTGTAATCGGCTGGCATAGAGATCTGACTCAATGGCATAGATGATATCGTCTTCAGAACGCGCTGGCAGTGTCTCTGATTGTTGTTTTGCCAACTCGAATGTTAATCGGATAATACGGGCAGAAATACTTTTTAACTCTCTTTGGGTTGAGGTGATATCTGCCAGGTTCATTGTTGGGTCCAGAACCGCAAGCAGATCGCCTTTCTCGACCGCATCACCCTGCTCAACCTTGACCTGACGAATAAGCGAGCCTTCCGCTGCACGTACCATCACATTGGCTACTGTGGGGACCACTTTTCCCTGGCCGGTAATCACCTGATCCACCTTTGCCAGATAGCCCCAGAGAAGAAAAGAGCCAAGACAGGCGATCAGTGCCAGAATAGAGAACCAAACCGCTTGGGGAACAGGCGCATGTTCCATTTCGGTGGCATCGCTCTGATAGGAAGCGATCACCTGCTGTGTTTTCGAGGCGGACTGAAGTGTCTGTTTTAGTCTCTGTAACACAGAGCACGCTTGAGGCTGTGTCTCCAGATTTCCATCGAGCAGACGCTCGTTGGTTAAGCGGATGGTATCAGAAAGGCGAGAGAGAATTTTCAGTCGCACCTCGGGATTGCTGTCCAGTTGATTAAGCAGTGTATCCCGGTCCAGCTCCCGTACCACCACATCGGTGATCGCATAGACATTGGCACTGCGGGGACGACCTGCCAGTACAGCCATCTCACCAAAATATTGCCCCTCATCCAACTCCGCTAATATCACCTCATTTTGCGTATCCTCGCGCTCATCGGATACGTTTTCAGATGATGATTCACAGTCGGGCTGATCTTCTTTTTGTGTCGAGACCTTAACTTTACCGGAAACAATCCAGTAAGCGGACCTACCGATCTCACCCTGGCGTAGGAGTTGTTCTCCCGCTTTAAACTCTTTTAGATCTGGGGTATCCATCGATTATGATCTCCCTGGCTGCGTGCGCTGTTCTCTAGGTGTATGGTGCACCTGTAGGGGCTGTTTCTCTTTAGCGGAGATCAGATGTTCATGCTGTTGTTGCCAAAGCTGGGCATAGAGCGCACAGCTTTTAAGAAGTTGTTTATGAGGACCAGCACCCACAATTTTTCCCTGATCGACAACTAAAATCTGATCCGCACGCATCACCTGCGCCAATCGGTGGGAGACAATAATCAGTGTGCGTTTCTGTTTGATATCATCCAGTGCTCTCTGGAACTGGTAATCACTCTCAGGATCTAAAGCACTGGTCGCCTCATCTAAAATGAGCAGTTTAGGACGTCGTAAGAGTGCACGGGCAATGGCCAGACGCTGCCTCTGTCCACCAGAAAGATTGTTGCCCCCCTCTTCCAGAGCGGTATCAAAGCCCTTGGGTAGACGTTCGATAAACTCCAGTGCACCGGCCATCTGTGCGGCAGAAGCGATCTCTTCCAGACTGGCATCGGGTTTGGATCGGGCAATATTTTCACGTACCGTACCGCGAAATAGAGCACTTGACTGTAGTACCACGCTGGTATGGGTGCGCAACCAAGCCAGATCGAGCTGGCGGATATCAAAACCATCAATGCGTATCACACCGCGCTGTGCAAACATCATTCCCTGAAGCAGACGGGTGATGGTGCTTTTACCCGAACCAGAACGCCCCACTAAGCCAATGGTCTGCCCAGGACGTACATGGAAAGAGATATCCTGAACAATCCAGGGGGAATCTTTATACTGAAATCCTACCTTCTCGAACTGAATTTCACCGGCCAGAGGAGGCGTCAGACCGCGTCCTTTCTGTTCAGGGCGCTGGTTCATCACGTGACCAAGCATCTCAACCGACAGACGGATCTGCTGGAAATCACGTACTAAAGAGACCAACTGAACCAGTGGGCCTGTGACACGGGCGGCCAGCATGTTAAAGGCGATCAATGCACCCGCAGTCACCCCTCCTGCAAAGAAGAGATGAACGCCGATAAAGATCACAGAGACCATCATCAGTTGTTGCAACAGCGCGCTGATCTGTCCGGTCATGGCGCCGATACGCCCTACCTCAAAGTGCGTCTGTACGGTCTGTGCAGCAATGCGGCGCCAGTTTTTATTTTGTTGTGGTTCTAAGGCCAGTGCCTTGATGGTCTCCATGTTGCTGATCGACTCGACCAGGATCGACTGCTGTTTTCCTTCAGCCTCGTACTGATCGCCTAAGCGCCGTCGATAGGGGCCGGCTGAGAGCAGCATATTTAGAGCGATAAGACCGGTAAATCCAAGGACAGTCCAGGTCATCTCTGCACTGTAAAAGAAGAGTACGGGCACAAGAACTAAGAGCGCGGTGGCATCCAGAAAGGCAAGAAAAAGGCGTCCAGAGAGAAATTCACGAATGGTGCCCGACTGCTGCACATGTTTGTTGAGTGATCCTGTCGCATGGGTTGTAAAAAAGTGGATTGGCAGAGCGAGAAGGCGGGCGTAGACCCGGCTTGATATACGAATATCAATGCGACGGGCCGCATGTAGTAGAAGCAAAGATCTAAAAAATGTGAGTAGCGCATTGAAAACCAGCGCCAGTACAACGCCTGTCGTAAGCACATAGAGTGTTGAGTAGGCTTGATTACTGAGCACTTTATCCAGCACCACCTGAATAAATATTGGCAGAGCAAAAGAGAGGATATGCAGCGCAAACGCCATGGTGGCGATGGTCCAGAGAATTGTTTTCTGGCGTAGGATTTCAGCAATAAACCAACGGAAACCAAAGGGTTGCTCAATATCGCGCAGTTTAAAACGACGTTTAAGCAACAGAATCTGTCCATGCCAGACACGTGTCATGCGTTCACGATCGATACGCAGCACCTCTGGCCGTTCAGAGAGCGGGTCCATCACAAAGATCTGGTCACGCTCTTTACGTTCTTTATCCACGCCAACCACTAAAACCGTATTACCATTCTCTAAAAATGCCAGCACAGGAAAAGCTTCATCCATCTGCACTAAAGAGGACCATGATACATTCAGAGATTTGGCCTTAAACTGATAATTCTCAGCAATTTCGATCAGTTGTGTGGTGGTCGGGGCGTCAGAGTCCCCACCCAGGCTGTAATCATGTTGGAGACGCTCGACGCTCAGATCCAGGCCATGTTGTCGTGCAGCCAGTACTAAGCATTGAAGAGAAGTATGCATGGGTGAGAACCTTGGATCATCAGGGGAAGAAAAAGATTAAAAATTGGGTGTTGCGTTATCGTCATCGCCCTTTTTGGCTGGTTCAGAGGCTTTATCCGCCTGCTTTTGTGTTACCAGACCCTGCTCCTGAAGTCGTGTCATCACACGATTCATCGCATTATATGATTGTAAAAAGGCTTCGGGTGACATGATCACACGCTGTTGAAAATCACGTCTCTCCTTGCCCTGTTCATCTTTTGGTGGTGCGTAGGCAAAAAGATCAATGCGGACAACGCCGCCGGCAATGGAGATATTTTCTGTTCCATCAGAGTAAAGGGGTTCACGGCTCATAGGATATGTTCTCTTAATATTCTTTAAGGTTAATAGAAGTATATTGAAAGAAGATTACTCTTCTGCTTCAATGCCTTTTCGAATTACACGCGCCTGTTCACCAAGATATTCTGAAAGTTCCAGAAAACTGTCAACGGGCATCACAAGACGCGAAACAATCTCTCGACGCTGATTATCGGGCGTAGAGTCGGTAGAGAGCGTGTAGAGATTCAGTTTAACATTTGGTCCCAAAACACGAATACCATGAACGCCATCGGCATAGGTTTCAATATCGCCTCGATCATCGCCCACAACCGTGACCTTCTGGCCTTCGTTTTTGACTTCGTATAATGTTCTCATTCCCATTTGGAAGTTACCTAACAGAGAAAGGTTGTAATGTCGTTGTTTTTTTTAACTTTTTTTACGACACTATTGTTGTATAAACTAATTTAATCATATTCCAACATATCATGTCAACCAGGAGCGATCTATTTTCTCAAGGTCAGATACTGTCACAAAAAGTAACACAAGCAACTTTTTTTACAATGATCTTAACTCACATCTTGCACCTGACTTGACCTAACTTCCTTACCATGCCCATCATGGTAGGTATGAATGAACTCATTGGAATCGCAAAACGCTTAGTGGGTGACCTTCTCAATCTGATGCCGAGCTCATATCAACGGCAGACCTTGAAGGTTGTCTTGTCTTTGTTCCTGGAAGGGGATGGTCATTCGCTTCCAGAGCACAGTTCAGTGAAATCGGCCAGCTCTATCAGCCGGTTTCTGAACCAGTATAACTGGTCTA
>JBQGBW010000169.1:0-6518 GCA_052043475.1 Magnetococcales bacterium HHB-1 | reverse complement strand
ATTGGCCTTTGCAAATTCATGCGCAGCAGATCCCTGTGTGACTGAAACTGTTACACCTTGGCGATCCAAACTCATTACATCGACATCTGAGAATCTTGTTTCATTCTTTCTGACAATAGCACTGTTTCCTGCAAAAAATAGAGGACGAGTAAATGCTACTGACAAGGCCCGTGGAACTGTTACAAAAGTTGGTGCAATGGAAAGATCAAACCGTTTACTCTTCAATCCGGCACTAAATCCCTTCCAATCGGTTTCAATAAAGTTTGGCTTCCAACCAGCCTGTCTGCATATCTCTTTTATAGTTTTTACAAAGTGCCCATCAAGTTCACCTGTGTTTGGATTTTTAGTGATCGTTGGCGGGAAAACAATATATCCAATATTGATTTTTTTAACATCTGTGATTCTTTCAAAGGCACTTTGTCTGGATTCTGGCACATTTCCATTGCTGCACCCTGTCAAAAAAATCACAACAATGATAATTAGCGTTGACTTCACCCTTCCCTTTAACATGATTCATATCCTAAGTTATGGGTTATAGTTTTCTAGAATTTTAGCATTCTCGAAATTGTCCAAACCAGCTTCTACACGCAGTAGATCCTTACGTGTTTTGACATTTTTGGTAGATTCAGCATGGAAAGCATCTATCCAGCTTACATCCCAACTAATTTTAGATTCAGTGTTGGAGAAAACGCAAGGTAGAATTTGATTACAAGAGAATTAACCACGATTTTACTCAAAAAAACAGAATGTTGCGTTATTTTTCTGGTCGTGTCTCCAGGTTGGTGGTAATTTGTATTTGCAACGCAGGCCCCCGCTCTGTTTCATTTATTCATACGACCTGATCTAAACCACCGCCAGTTTGGAATGTGTAGTTATTGAAAGTCAGGTCGAGTATAATTATCAGTGTGTTACCCATCTGATATGGAGAATGAACATGCTGAAGGTTGATTATGCTCGTTGGGGCCAAACTCTTGATGATCTTCGCTACTTGTCTGTAAGTTCCGAGCACGCAAGGTCGCGAGAGCGTTTTTTAGCACTTTACGAAATGGCCAAGGGAAGTTACCCAACAGAGTTGTCCAAAAAGACAACACGCCATTTTCAAACACTGATGAGGTGGGTTCGAGAATACAATCGATCAGGCCCAGCAACCATGATGTTCAAACATACAGGAGGTCGCCCCCCTTTTGTGAACAAATTAAAGAGGCTATAAACAGAGAACTCAAGGAAACCATTAGAGTTATTGCCACTTCACTCTCGCCGGAAACAGAGGCATCGCTCGAGCAAGTCGCTGTTCAGCAGCTACCGCCTCCTCGGTGGACATTGAAGCGGTTGGTTTCCTGGATACAGGAAAAACACGGTAAACATTGTTGCAGGGAAACCGTACGGAAGGCGTTGACCCGCCTTGGTTTCTCTTGGAAAAAAGCAAAGAAGTTGCTCGGGAAAGCCAACCCTGAAAAGCGGAAGGCGTTTTTGGAGTCTCTGCAGCCTCTTCTTGATGATGCCATGTGGGACAAGCACATTTTGGTGTATTTGGATGAAGCCCACATCCATCAGGATACAGATTTGGGATATGGCTGGTCCATCCGAGGAGAAAGATTTTGGATTCCGTCCAAATCACCGGGACTCTCTGCCAAGGTTTCTTTCTACGGGTTGTACCTCTACAATGAAGGTCAAACGCGTATCTGGCCTTATGAAAGGGCAAATGGGGAAAATACGGTGAACGTTCTTCAGCGTTTACGGAACGAATTTCCAGACCGCAAGATAAAACTGATCTGGGATGGAGCACCGTACCATCGTTCCTTATTGGTAAAAAAGGAGGCTGAAAATCTTGGGATTGAGCTAATTCCCCTCCCAGCATATAGCCCGGATTTCATGCCTGTCGAATCTCTGTGGCGGTGGCTGCGTGAGGATGTGACCTATTTTTTCTGTCACAACACAAAGCAGGAACTCATTGATCGAGTTCTGGCGTTCCAGGATGAAATCAACCAAAGATCCTGTGAAATTGCCGATCGGCTTTGGGTCAAAGATTCCTTGGACTCAGATGTGGAAAAATTACGCATCCCAATATAGATGCGGTTTAAGTTCAGACCCTTGGGCAGTTCGTGCAGCGTCTTCCAACCATCTACCTGGCGCACGGTGATTTGCCCGGAATTCATTAATGCCTACAAGAAAATGTAGAGGTCTCAGTTAGTAAGCAGGACACATTGGGCATTGATACGTGTTTTGAACTACTCGTTCAACTACTCGACCGCGTTGGTTGTACGCATGAATCTTCATTGATCGGGCGGATATCCATTGAATCAACCAATTTTGAGAATCTTGGTGACTCCTCCAACCTTGATCTCCACCCCCACATCAGTACACTCAACCCCACATAAACCTCACCCCCACCCACCATGGGCCACGAAACCCTCCCTCCACGCTCCAAACAAACCACCGAAACTATCAAAAGCAAAGACTTCTACGATCCAGATAAAGCCCCAAAAAAGGAAGATATCATTGGAGCCGTACCCGATTCGGAACAGAAGCGAGAAGCCCAGGAACACCACGCAGACGAACTTGCAGCCGATGTGCAACTGTTCATCGACCTGAACCGAGACCAACTCGGGATCTCTCGGTTCAGGATGGAGAGGGATAAATCTCACATCCTTGAAATGTACACTGCTTTAAAAGCCTCTGGAGAGATCCAATCCATGGATGAATACGACTGGAAAGCATTTTTAGCTGGTGATGAGACCGCAGAGGTGATGGCACGGCAGGAAAAGACCGAGACCGAACGAGAAAACACAGAAGCAGCACGGGATGGCACAGAGGCCAAGATCAATACCAATGAGCAAAAAGGGAAAATAGAAGACATCGAAACCGAACACGCCATCGATAGCTATCTTGGATTCATTGAGGCACAGAAAGCTCAAGGACTATCCAGTAGGGCCATCATCAATCAACTCTTGGATCCCAACGTGGCAAAGGGCTTTGATATCCCGCCAGAATATGTAAGCGAACTGGTACAATTTCGGGACATGCTCTCGCTTGATTTGGGAAACGATGCCCCACAAATCGAAAATTTCGTTGCGGTGGCGATGGCCGAACAAAAATCCTTCCAGGCTGTAGCCGAAAGCATTTTTTCAAGTGATACCGTGTCCGAGACAGCTAAACACGTCATCGCAGAAAAATTCCGTGTCCCCTACATCACCACCAAGACCGATTTTCGGAAGGCGTCTCTTGGACTACAGGCCCATATGGACGACCTCACCACTACCGGAGAAAAGCTTCAGGAAGCTGCAAGAGAGTTGGAAACCGACCTGGATGGTGTGAAGGAGGAAATTGCCGCCCTGGAAGCCAAACAGCACGCTGGTATCGGCCTGAATGAAGTGGAAACTCAACACCTCCAATCTCTCAAAGAGCAGCAAAAGAACCTTTCGGCGCAGGTCAAGGAAAACAAAGCCCGCCAAACTGAAAACGCTGATGATCTAGCACACATCGAAACAGACAACCAAGGCCATCCACTCTTCCAGCATTGCGGTTTTAACGTTGCCGTGGATAAAGCCAACAACCAAGCCATATTCCAGACCCCCTATGGCGAATGCCCCGTTCCGCTCTCCTGGTATCAGTATTCCCTGATGGCCGGAGAAAAGGTCACCCATCATATCAACGGATTCCTCATCTCCACCGCTTTTTCTGAAACCGGTCTCGCAGAGCATTTGTTCGATGAAAACAGCCGGGCCACATTCTTATCGGAGTTCATGCACGCAGCCAGTCTGGGAAAGATCGGTGAACTGGTCACGCCCCACGACATTGACCAAGCCCGAACTCTGTTGAACGTGTTTTCCCCAAACTCCCCCACCACCAGTCATCAACCGGAAGTTATACAGCAGAATCTTCAAGACCTCGGCATCCTGGACCCATCAGGGCAACTGGATCCCGCACAGTGGAAAAAAGCCCTTGCCTTCATTGATATGCATAAATTTTCAGGACAATACACCTACCAACACCTGAAAGACGCACTCAAAACCGCATAAATGGGTCATTCCTTCAGCATTTCCAGGCCCTGCCGGAACTTTCTGTCGGTACGTTCTCGAATAGTCTTTCTGTCTACTCTAATTTTAGCATTTTCTATCGCTAACCGATCCGCATTGGCCGCATAACGATCAGCATTAGCCGCATGGCGTGCCGCATTTCGCTCAGACCGGGCTGCTCGCCCCGCCAATTGAAAAAACGTCAGCTCGGAAAATTTCGCCCCGTTCTGCTTGGCCAGTTGGATTAGTTCAGTCAATCCACCTCGATCCACCGCATCCACCATGTCGGCCACCTTCACCCCCTTATAAACGGCCTGATCCCAGTTTTCCGCCGTGATCTGATCCTGATTGTTAATGTGGACCGCATCACCAGCCACTGCATCCACCACCATACCCAGCCAACACCCCAACACCACCACATAAAAGACTTTTTCCCACCAAGTACCCACCATCTTCATTCCCTCCCACATTAGGATATTTTAACCATCGCCCCAGCCAATACGGGCACAACTGCACTATGCCATAATGGCATAGTGCAAAAATGGTGGATATCCGTCAATGCAGATTTTTGGGAAGTTCTCCTGTGATTCATTCACACCAAAGAAAGGAGACTTCGTGGAAATTTTTGCCAAACGCTTACGAGAAGAAAGAGAAAGAGCTGGATTATCTCAAAGAGATTTAGGTCTCTGCCTGACAGATGACTCTCTCACCGCAGTCAATACGATTCACCGCTACGAAAAACAGATTCGCTTCCCCAGAGATTTTCGGGTAGTAGAGAAACTGGCCGGTCGTCTGGACATTCCTGTACCGCTCTTTTTCACAGCAGACGATTCACTGGCCGAAATGCTCAGAATATGGGGCGGGTTGGAGACACCGGAACAGACACAAGCCATCCAATATCTGAAGAAAACGTTCCGCCGCCCATCCGGGTCGAATGGGCAGGCAGATGCAGATTAAGCCAAAACCAAATAATCAGAATGATTTGCAAGAATCTACGTTCCCGCTATACTGGAACCGACCTAACCAAACTTCAGCATGACAGTAGCCGAACGGAGAAACACCATGGACGTGATGGTTCACTTCCCGGATGAGATTGGACAACAGCTTCAGAAGCAGCCGGATCTCAATGATTTTATCGTGAAAGCCGCACAAATGGCGCTTGAAGAACAGATGATTGCTCAGAGATTAACCCGATCACAAGAGCAAAGTGACCGAGGAGAAGACGCAACAGAAGAAGTCGAAGCTTTTTTCGCTAAATGGAATGATAATGAGGGTTAAGTGGATTCCAGAAGCCAAAAACAGCCTTTTTGAAGTTACCACATACATCCGGGAAAATAATCCGAAGGCCGCAAAACGGGTTATTTCCCATATTCGGAGAACAACTTCCAGCCTCTCCCAAAACCCCTACCTTGCTCCTATGTCTACCAAATTTCCCCGCTACCGGGAGCTGATTATCACCCGCTATCCGTTTGTGATCTGGTATCAAGTGAAAGAAGAGCAACAACTTATAGAAATCCGGCTTGTCTGGCATGCCGCACAAGACAGAAACCAAGGGATCTCAGATTAACCTGGCCACAAAACCGGCTTGACTCATTCCCAAGATCCACTACCATCTTTTCGACCCATATTGATCGATTTCGGAAGTGACTTTTGCGAAAAAGTGATTTCATAAATATCTCCAAGGGCAACCTTGGAAGGGTCAGCATTTATGGAATCGGCTCTGCCGGAACCGGTCATGTTGGGTCAACCCTTCATTTAGGTTGCCCTTTCGATGCCGACTCCCACACCCCCCTTCATGAAATGCTCCTGCGGACACCGGTACCGTACCGAATTGGACGTGTACAAAAAGAGCATCCCACATTGCCTGCAAGAAAGACGTACCCCAACATCCCCATGCCTTGAATTTCGAACCTGTCCCTGGTGCGGTACAACCTTTCCCTTACCTGTTTCCAAAAGGTTATTGGCAAAACTCGATAAAATTAATCAGGAAGCCAATAAGCGAGTATCGAAAACCCCACCCCCCCCCCCGATCCTGACCAGCATTCAAAATTGGTAATATTTTTTTGATCTTTGTACCCACAGCCTTGACACCACCAGAGAGCCGTCCCTTCATCCCATGCAGCCCCTCCTTCCCATCGGGAAGCCACCGCAACCCGCTTTCAGCAGGGGCTTTTCACCCATACCCATGTTCTCGACAAGCTCTGATCCACCTCCACGAAAAATGCCAACCCCCACCATAACCCAACTTAGTATTGTGTTACCTAACCTCCCAGGCAAACCACCCGAACTCCCTGCCACTGTAACCGCTATCCGCACCCGAATAGAAAATCAATCAAACGGTTAAGCAGACACAATATACTGTTGGGTTAACCAATTTTGAAAGCCGGTCAGGATCCCCCCCCAACCACCCCTTGGGCTTCGCCCCTGGAGAGCCGCCTCAACTTTTTTTCTTCATCTTCCCATCCAGGGGTTCCAAATTAAGTGATCCAAAAATCCCACTGT
>JBQGBW010000168.1:0-6748 GCA_052043475.1 Magnetococcales bacterium HHB-1 | reverse complement strand
TTAGCCACGGCTGTATTGCTCTTTTTTCTTCGTTCATTTCAAGCCACTATCATTATTGCTATCGCCATTCCAATTTCCATTATTGCGGCTTTTTTAGCGATGGCTGCAACAGGAAGAACGCTCAATGTGATCTCTTTGGCGGGGCTTGCTTTTGCTGTGGGGATGGTGGTTGATCCCGCCATTGTGGTTTTGGAGAATATTGTCCGTTATCGTGAGAAGGGATTATCAGCGATCAAAGCGGCTTTTTTTGGGGCAAATCAGGTTTGGAGCGCGATTTTTATCTCCACAGCGACAACCGTAGCGGTCTTTTTTCCTGTTCTACTCTTAGATATTGAGGCGGCACAGCTTTTTGGTGATATTGCTGTCGCGCTCTCTTCGGCGGTTTTTTTCTCATTACTGGTTTCCACACTGGTTATCCCTGCCATGAGCGCTTACTTCTCCAGAATGCGCGCAACAGAGCATAAAACGCTTAAAGAGCAGGGGGCAGACCAAGAGTGGTTGCGTCCTTTGGGGCGTTTTACACTCTGGTGTAATCATCGCTGGTATAGGCGCTTGTTTATTATCTTTTTTATGATCAGTAGCTCTGTAGGGATTTTGATCTATCTTATTCCGCCAGCCGAATATCTGCCCTCAGGAAATCGAAATCTTGTTTTTGGTCTGCTTCTTCCGCCGCCGGGTTATAATCTAGAAGAGATGACGCAAATGGCCCAGCAGGTGGAAAAACAGCTGCTTCCTTATACCAAGCCGGATCATCCACAAAGAGGAGAGGGGCCGGATATCAAGCATTTCTTTTTTGTGGCGAGAGGGAGTATCGCTTTTTTAGGTGGCGCTGCTAAAAATCCGAAGGAGATTAAAGCACTCTTGCCTGTTTTTCGTGGTGCCTTAAAGGAGATCCCAGGAATTATTGGTGTGGTGAATCAGACCACGCTCTTTGGTCGCTCTATTGGTGCGGGGCGCTCGCTTAATCTGGCGGTCACTGGTCCAGACCTCCATCAATTGACGGTCTTGGCGGGAACGCTTTTCAGAGAGGTGAGAGCCGCCTTACCAGGATCTCAGGTGCGTCCCATTCCAGGATTGAAGCTGGATAACCCAGAGTTGCAACTGATACCTGACCGTTATCTTTTAAGTGAGAATGGCCTCTCTATGAAAACATTGGGAGAGACCATTGATGCTTATACCAGTGGCCTTAAAGTGGATGAGGTGCTGATTGATAATCGGAAGATGGATTTAATGATCCGTGGTTTAGAACATTTTCTCTCCTCAAGTCATCATTTGGCGCATCTCCCTTTGATTAACAGCCATGGAGAAATTCTGCCACTCTTTAGTGTTGCAGAACTCAGTTACACAGCAGGCCCTGTTCGGGTGGAGCATCTGGATCGTGAGCGTGTGATTGCGCTGCGGATTAATCCCGCAGATACTATGGCCATGGAGCGTGCCATTACCCTTTTAAAGAAGAAGGTGGTCGAGCCGATGCGTAAAAAAGGTTTGCCTCCTCAAACCCAGCTTCGTTTTACTGAGGGGGCGGATCAGCTTAATCTGGCCAAAGAGGCGATGCAAAAGCAGCTTCTTCTGGCCATGGCGATCACTTTTTTATTGATGGCTGCATTATTTGAATCTTTTCTCTATCCTCTGATTATTCTGACCACGGTTCCTCTTGCTGCCGCTGGTGGTGTCATTGGTTTGAAGATATTAAACCTCTTTATCTTTCAGCCGCTTGATGTTCTTACCATGCTGGGGTTTATCATTTTGATTGGTATTGTTGTCAATAATGCCATTCTTATTGTGCATCAAACCCTGCAATTTATCCAGCAGGAGAACTACTCACCAGATCGAGCGATTGCGGCTTCTGTGAGCATTCGTTTAAGGCCGATTTTGCTCTCAACGCTCACCTCTTTTTTTGGGCTTCTCCCTTTAGCGCTCTTTCCTGGTGCTGGTTCAGAACTCTATCGGGGGTTGGCCAGTGTCATCATGGGCGGACTGCTGCTCTCAACATTGCTCACGTTGATTTTAACGCCTGCTCTGCTCTCAACGCTGTTTGCCTTAAAGCGCCATTCAATCAGGTCTGAATGGCGCAGCAAAAGATAAATAAAAAAATATGCATACAGCCTCATTTTTTCTTTGACACAACGCTTAGATTTTCATATAAAAGGTTCGTGTTCGGCGGGGTAGCTCAGCTGGTTAGAGCTGCGGATTCATAATCCGTGTGTCGGGAGTTCAAGTCTCCCCCTCGCTACCAAATAAAACCAACGAAGTTATGATGCTTAGGTATCTCTTTAAAAAAAGACTTGTGGCGTATTTGTGCCGATAAATTTATCAATGGCTGGAGCTTGTTCTGAAAGTTGTCTCTGTCCAAGGTTGGTATATCGTTTAATCATATGTCTTTAATTCTATTTATCAAGTTATTATACAATATATGCTTGTATATATTATCGTATCAGCCATGTTGCCCATGTGTGGTGGAGGTTATGCCTGCGAAAGTCTTTTGTCCTTTCATTGCTGTCTCATTTAGTAAAGATACCAATTGGCTTCCCTGTTTTTGCTTTAAGTTGATTTATTGCTATTCTCGGAAAAATAAAGCTCGGTAATCAGTTTATTAATCTCAGCAAAGGTTATTGGTTTGGATAGAACCCGATCCATGCCAGCATCCATGCAGTTCTGCATATTCTCTTTTACAACGTCTCCTGTTATGCCAATAATGAAGGTAGGGCGTTGGAGCCCATTGTTTTGATTGCTACAAAGGATTCTTGTTGCTTTTAATCCATCCATTCCAGGCATCCGAACATCCATGATCGCCAGATCAAATTGTTGATTTTTGCAGGCTTCCAATGCAGCATATCCATTGTCCGCTTCAACGACTTGATGCCCAGCACTTTCCAATAAATCTTTTGTTGCCCATCGAATAATGACGTCGTCTTCCACCAGCAATATGGATAGATGTTCTTTATTGGTCGTATTGAGCATAGGCGTTTCCACAGGTTTGCTGATTGGCTCTTCAGACACTTTGCCGCATGATATGGAGAAAGAAAACGTACTTCCATGACCTGGTGTGCTGTCAACTTCAAGGGTTCCCCCCATCTGTTCCACAAGACGACGGCAGATAACCAGCCCTAGACCACTACCTGAGTTTTGGCTGGACAATGCACTGTTTATTTGGAAAAATGGCTTGAATATCAATTTCTTTTCTGATTCAGGAATACCGATCCCTGTATCAGAAACCTCGAACAGAAGTTGATATGTCTCTTTGGTTTCAGTGGATACGATAACCGAAACTGTGATCGAGCCTTCGGCGGTGAATTTGATGGCGTTGTCAATCAGGTTTGTTAATATCTGATTGAGGCGGACAGGATCCCCCTGTACTCTTGGTGGGAGCGGTTCTATGTGTTCTGTTTTGAGTTTCAACCCCTTCTCTTTGGCTTTCGATTGCGTAACGGCGATGACCGCTTCTACTGTTTCACGTGCCGAGAAGGGTTCCTTTTTGAGTTCCAGGACACCGGATTCAATTTTTGTCAGATCAAGAATATCCGTCAGTCTGGAAGAGAGATTACGGGCCGATAGTCCAACCAGATTGATCTTATGTTGCTGGGTTGTTGTTAGCGAATCTTGTTGTAACAGTTCTACCAGGTTGATGATGGCACTGGCCGGCGTTCGTAACTCATGGCTCATTGTGGCAAGAAAATCACTTTTAGCACGATTTGCAGATTCAGCGAGATCTTTTGCCTGACGAAGCGCAACCGTTCTTTCTTGAATTGTATCTTCCAGTTTGATCTGTTCCCGTTGAATAAAGCGCGTTGATCGTTGTGCCAGACTGACTGTGAACATGGTGGCAGAAATACAAAGAAGCAGCGTCAGTCCAGTGATGATTAACAAGGTTACTTTCATCACATTATGATCATGGAGGGCTTCTTGTGTATCGATTTTTGTTGTAAGACCGAGACCAAAATGACGCTCCCAGAGCCAGGCAGCGAATACAGTCTCCCCTCGATGGTCAATATCCCCCTTAAGATCCAACTGGATTTTGCTATATTTCTTGATGGAGGGAGTGTTTGCCATCTGTTTGGTCAACCGAAGGATATCCTTTGCCATTCTGGTTATGGTTCTGGGGTGATCGGATCCTTCATGAGGCTGTGATGTTCCTTGACGAACCTCTGTTATGATATGACCGTTGCGATCCAATAAATAACTTTCACCTGTTTGTCCGAACTGATTCTTTCGCATGATCAAGGACATCTGCGCCCGTGGGTTGATCCGTTCTAACAGGGTCGCAAGAATACGTCCTTGCAGATCTTTGATCGGAACAGCGAAAAACATGGAAGTCGGTTGAAATGGATGAATCGCAATGGTCTCTTTATGAGAATGGGTTACAGAGTCGATGGGGGGGATAAATTTTGACTCACCAGAGAATACCCGCTTTATCAAATCCGGATCAGAGTTGACTATGGGATGATATGTTCCGAGCAATTTGTCACGCTTCGCCGCAATGATCATTCCATGTGGATTAATAATGGTATAATCGATTTTGCCAAACAGTTTTTCATAACTGTTGATGATTCTAAGCAAGTTCAATTGGTGTTGTTGGTTGGGAAAGTTTCTACGAATTGATGAGGATTCATCTAGAGCATTTGAAGCGGATTCATTTAGAGCATTTATTGTGACGATCAACTGTTGATCCAGTGCGAACTGTTCTAGGATATGAAGTCTTTGATTGCTCCAATCTGTTAACGCCTTATGATTGTTTTTTAATATAGAGACCAGTTGTTCATGGGTGCGTTTCATCGTCATGTTCTTATTGTTGGCAAGGGAGAACCAAACCAAGCCAGAGATGAGGATGACTATGATGCTCAAACTGATAAAAATAGTGTTTCGGGCTCTGTTGGAACCGAAATACCTGACCAGATCCTCCGCTGACATCACTCTTGGCAGGAAGAACGTTAGTAGTAACAGGATTGAGATAGATGCCAGGCAAGCAATAGCTAGTGTGCTGATGTCATGTTCAGGGACTTCAGGATGAGCGCTGTCCATTGATGGTGCCCACTGTTCTTGCATGGCGATGAGTTCAGCATGGGGTATGGCATCCAAGCCTTTTTTGATCAGTGATAACAGTTCGGGCCAATCAGAGCGAACGGCCATGCGGACTTTGGTGACCTCGGCATTTGTATGGGCGGCAAGTTTGACATTGACGAGAACATGTTCCCGAACCAGATGGGAAATAATGCCCATATAGCCGACATAGGCATCTGCTTGTCCGAGAGAAACCTGCATCAATCCTTTCAAAGGATTGGCTGCTTCCTGGTATGACAGATCAGGATGATTCTTCTGGAGGTAGGAGATGACAGCATAGCCCTCAGCAACGACAATTCGATCCTTGGCAAGATCATTTAGCCCTGAAATGGGTTTAAAATTATCTCGTGTTGCAATCACCCACGGCATGGAGATGACGGGCTGGGTAAAATTGAGGTATCTCTTTCTCTCTGGTGTCAAAGAGGCCAAAGAGATGAGATCTAACTCACGTAGTCTGGCCTTATTCAATACTTGTTTCCAGGTAAGACCCGGAACATGTTGAAAATCGATTTTTAGAATTTGTCCCAAGCGGTTGATGACCTCCTGGGCAAATCCGTGATGTCTTCCAGTTTCATCGACAAAATCAAAAGGGATCCATGATGGATCCCCTGCGTAGCGTATTTTGGGGTGTTTTTTTAGCCACGCCTTTTCCTTTTGCGTCAACTGGATATATCCAACTCTATCATCCGAATCTGTCGTGGTTTCATGGTTTATGGTTTGGGCATAAGTGATTGAAAATGTTGGCACTAATAAGGATATGGTTACCAAGCTAACGATGGTTATCCAGCCTATGATGGCATGCGTGTGCACAAGCCATGGGTGTATACTGCGCTTAACAGGCTGACTGGTGACCAGATTGCAGATGAGGCGTTTTGCTAACTTGGATGGTTCTGTATTCATCAGTTTACTCATATCCCTGTGACGGCTTGTCGAGAACGCTGAAGTGGCTGTTTTTTGGGTGCACTTCTGGAGTGCGTCCAGCTTTGCTCTTTCAGTCTAACATGTTGATAAGAAAAGTTTTATTGTTTTATTTTTCCTGTTGTGTGCTTGAATTCGCTGGCTTCTGTGGTGACACTTTTACAATCCGTGTGTCAGGCGTTTAAGTTTCCCTCTTACCATCAAACATTTCAAGGAATTATAGGCTTTTTTTGTGATTTTGTTAAGTCTGGTGTCTGTATGTTCTTGAGTTGCTTTAAAGGTGGGCTTTTTTGTATTTATATTATTTTTATAAGTAAATGGTATGCATCAAGACTGCATTTTGTAAGTAGGGTCAGCGTGTGATGTGATCTTTTGGTTTTGAGCCCCTTTTTGGCCGTCAAAATAAAAAATCACATTTCTCAAATTAATCTCTTGACCTTCTATCCCAACCTGCGTATATTCCTCCTCACACAGCGAGCAGCACTAACCAAAACGGCAACGAAAGTTGCTGAGAAAACAGAAGGTTAGGGTTGATCTTAAGTGAGGATAAAGAGAAGGAGTTTTCTAAGATCTCTTAATTTAGGTCTTGACTGGCAGGAAGCTGGTTTTGTATACTCCTGAAACGGCCTGAATCATTTGGTTTATTCATTTGGTACAGGAAGGTTTTTGAAAAAATGGTAATCATCTGTGTGAGTATTGATTCTTAAAGAATCGATTTTATGCAACGTCAATTTTTAAGTATGAGTAATCTTACTCTTTATGTAGAGTTTAT
>JBQGBW010000167.1:0-6939 GCA_052043475.1 Magnetococcales bacterium HHB-1 | reverse complement strand
GCGTTTTTTTAATGGCAATAAAGAGGAGACTTTTTTTAAGCAGTGGGTGAATGGTAAGAACACCCCGCAACTGCAACAACTATTTCATCAGCGTTATCGTGCACCGATTGTACAAGGCCATTATCAGCTCTGGCAACTGCCCGTACGCTGGAGCGCAGAAGGTATTGTGGTGGAGTGCACCTATCAGGGTTTAGCCTCCTGGAGCAAAACATCATCCGTCACGCATGATCCCATGAACGCTTTTCGTTATGTGCTTTTTCATAATGTTCCTGGAGATATTCAGCAGTGCCGCCAAGATCTTCAGAAGCAAGAGAATGCTTTTCACTGTTTATAAAATCGAAATCACTTCCAATACGCGAATGGTCCACTTAATTACATAACCTCAATGACCGTTTCTCCAGCCTCAAAAGCACTTTCAATACTGGGAAGTACAGTGGCAAACCACTTCAAAAGAGCACGCCTTGTTGTATTACCAACTCTTATCCAGACCAGTCGTGAACCATTTGGAGACAGGGAAGCCAGCGTGATAAAATCTTCATCTTTGGTAATAAGGATCGCTTCCACACGGCCAGCATAAGACCAAATTCTATGATCACTGGCAGATCCCAGATCAATATCCATCACATGTTCTGCATAATGCCCTTGGCCCTCAAGCCATCGCGCAAGAGCCGGTGGTAACTGGGCATCAATCAAAAAACGCACTCTATGCTGTCCTAAGAATGGGATGATCTGCTTGGGTTGCAGCAAAACTCAACGCCGCGAGAATATCATCCTCTTCCAAGTAGGGATAATCAGCCAAAATTTCCTTTTGAGATGCGCCAGAAGCCAATAAATCCAAAATATCTTTGACTCGGATTCGCAATCCACGAATGCAAGGACGTCCATTACAGATCTGAGGATCTGTTGTAATCCGTTTAAGATGGTTCATGCTAGAAAACCTTTCTGTCTTTATCAGTTCGACTTAATTGTTTAATTCTATCATATGGGAGAAAGTTTGTCTCGCAATTTAGCCCCCCATGAACGCCTTTTCAGGTATCCGTGTTCTGCTTGAGCGCAGATTTGCTCTTGTGAACAAACTCTATAACGGCTATAATAAGGGATGTCTAGTTATTTTTTTAAAAGCCTTTCCCACAGGAATATCATGTTTATCGCTTAGTAAAATCAAGAAAAATTAAAGACAAATAAAATGTTAATAAAAAATTCTACTTCAAGCACTCTCTAAAGAGCAGATCTAAGGAGAGAAACACCGATAACGCCTTAATTGCACAACGACTCTTTTCTAGTCTATAATTTCTTCTTACCTGAAATCAGCAAAACGATTTTTGATCATCCATCTTAAAGATAACGATAAAAAACTTAAAAATGGCCAACTTTCTCTCCCGCCTTAAAAAAAAGCTTCTCTCTCTCCTACCCATCATTATCGGCGGCCTATTTCTACTAGGTCTGCTTTCTATTATCTTCTGGATTATCGAACCCTGGCTACCTGAGAAAATCAGAACCCTCTTAGACACATTGAGCCAAAGTGATTTTGATACCAACAAACAAAGTTTAAAGGCTTTTTTTGAACAGTATGGCGCGGCTTCGCAACTGGTTTTTCTTCTCGTTCAACTGATGCAGGTGCTTTTCGCCCCAATACCAGGACAACTCACCGGCGCTTTGGGAGGATTTCTCTTTGGGTTTTGGCAGGGTTTACTGCTCACCATGATCGGCCTCACACTGGGCTCCTGGATCGCCATCTATCTCAGCCGTCTCATTGGTGAGCGGTGGGTACGCCGGTTTGTACCTGAGAAACTGCTCAAACAGTTTGATACCCTGATTGCAGAGGGAGGGGTGTTTAACTTTTTTGTTATATTTCTACTGCCCGCACTGCCCGATGATGCCATCTGCTTTATGGCGGGTCTCACGCGTCTTAAGATCTGGCACTTAGTACTCGCCTGTCTTCTAGGCCGCTTACCAGGCATGGCGGTACTCACCTTTATCGGAAGCAGCTTGGAATCCGATTTGATGATGGCGAAAATGCTCTTCATCACCGCCATGGTTGCAGCATTTTTGCTCTGGATCTATGATGATGTTTTCTCACGATGGGTGGAGAAAAAGATCAACACCTCAAGGCCTTAAAGAGGCGAGTTTAACCGGTATCGTAACATCACGATCCGAAAGCTTGACCCACTGCCGCAGAACCTGGAACCCCGGATGAGAAACCTCGACATGATAATTCCCGGCACCTAAACGCATACCATGCTGATAGCGCGGACGGATATTTAAAATCCTTATACGCGCCTCAGCGGGCGTTGGATTAATATAGAGGGCATATTTGCCCCCTTGGTTATTATTGGCTGCATTCACAGAAAAGAGCTCTAAGGGGATGGAAAGATCACTCTTGCCCATAGTGATCCACTGCCTTAAGCGGTTATATCCCGCCAAAGAGACATCCACATGATAACGTCCTGGTGGTAATGCAATTCCCGGACGATACGCCTCTTGAATATTAAGAATTCTCACCTTGGCTTCGGCAGGATAAGGCGTAATGGTTAAACGCCCATGCTGACTGAGCAGAGATTGATTCATCCGTCCTCGCACCACCGCCTGAATTTTAAAGAAGTAGTTCAGACGGTCAGACCAACCATCCGCCAACACCTGATGCTCTAAGACCAGCGCATTATCCACATGTAACTTAGGTAGAGAGACAATTTTATTCCCCTCTAAAGAGGGCAGTGAGTTGCGCATCCGTTTTACCCACTGTTCGGCGGCGCGATTTCTGGCGATCTGTAGTGCACGCTTCTGACAACTCTGGATCATATCGGTCTTTGCACACTGCGACTCTCCAGAAGCCTCCACACGCAACTCCTGTTGCAGCGTGGTCTCAATCTCAGCCATATAGGCTTGACGTACTTTCTGCTGCTGCTCATCTAACCGTTTTTTCTCCAGACTCAGCTTCTGCTGGGTCTCCTGGATCGCCCTTTTAAACTGCGGCACCTGTTTAATGAGCTTGGCATACTCCTGATAGTTCTTTTTATAGAGTTCAAGAACATCACGATAGGTCCGCCGTTCTTCATCCAGGGAGATCGAGGGATCTTCCCACATTTTTTTCGTCTTTGCAGCCAGCTTCTTCCAGGCATCATTGCGTTTTTGCTCCAGAAGAAAATTGTTCTGCTCCGCCTCTAAAGCCTGGTTCTCCATATCGGCTTTATCACGTTTAAAACGCTCCACAAGCTCTGTTAAGCGATCCACCTCGCGACTGATCATAAGAAACTGCTCCTGCTGCTGCCTTAAAGAGCGCGCCTCACCCCAGGCTGGCGCACTGCTTAAGAGCATAAGCATAGAGAGAAGGATAAAAAGAGCGTGTCGATGAATATATTTAAAAGGAGAGAAAACAGTCATTGTTATCTATGGGTTTGCAGGTTAGGCGTCAATAAAGAAGAGACCACTTAAAGCCAAGCATAAATCAGGAGATTGAAGACATTTCCAAAGAGAGGGTAATTATCTATCTCCTTGTTTATGAATCACATTTTCATCGCAGCCTCTTATAATAGAAACACACTGTAAGACAATTAGACATACAGCGTTTCGAAGATCCATGCAACATAAAAGCCATTTCCCTCACAATAAACTTTTATAATAAGTATAATATTAAATATTTAGAAATAGTCTCAATAAGATAAATTGGTCACACAAATGATAGACAGCAAGCAGAACAGTCGATGATAGATCGGTATCACAAAAAATAGACCGTCGATTCTCTGGCAGGATCAAAAAAGTATCAAACGCCAAGCGTGTCATACATCACGACAAAAAAAGCACAAAAAAACAGGCACACTCCAAACCGCGAAGTGTGCCTGTATCTGAGCGCGTGAGAGGGAAATCACGCTCTTTTTTAAACCCTAGAAAAACAAGCCCGGCGTATCTCGGTTAAAGATACACCGGATGCGAGCGATGAGAGGGAAATCACGCTCTTTTTAAATGAATGAACTAAAAAAAGTGTCTCAACGTTCTAGAGACATTGTTGTATTCATACTCATGCCTTAGTAAATGCACTTTTGACGCCATATAGATCTTTTTTTTTATTTTCTCTTCTTTTTTTCTATCTTGTTATAAAATAAGCGCTATTTAATAATTACAAACAAAAACAATACAATATGAGATCACAAAGATAGAGAAAAAAGGCACACCCTGTATCATTACAAAGTGTCATAAAAGAGCAATGTGCAACACAAATCAGACAATACGCCGATGACACAGAAAATTCCACTAACCGTTGAACGCAAGCCTTAAAAACATCAATTATTGAAACAGGCAAAAACGTCGCAACATTTCAAAATATAGATACAAAATGTAATCGAATGGCGATGTCGAAACTTTTCATGGCCAAGTCAATCCCATTATGATACAATCTGCGCTAACTTCGTCTCTCTTTAATTATCTTTTAACACACAAAAGACCAGAACCATGAGACATATCTCACTATAAAAAAGAGCATTGGAGCTTTTGTTCATGCCGAAAACCAATACAATCGATGGAAGAATCCTGGTCGTTGAAGACAATACCATGCTCGGAAAAATGTACTCTCGCTTCTTAGAAATTGAGGGGTTTTCCGTAGATTGGGCCAGTTCAGTCTCACAAGCCAAAGAAAAATTACAAAAAAAAAGCTTTCACCTCGTCTTTGCTGATTTTGTACTACCAAATAATGAAAATGGGCTTGACCTCCTGCAATGGATTCGTAAAAAAAATGCCACAATCTATGTGATTATTATCACCTCAGAATCAGCGATTAAAATCGCCCAGCAAGCGATGCGCGCAGGCGCCTTTGATTTTCTATCCAAGCCCATTACACGTAAAGCCCTGATCCGTGTCAGCCATCGCGCCCTGGAGCATCGCCTGCTCAAACTGGAAAAAGAGCAGGCCGCCCGCGACTTAGAAGCCATATTTAATAGCGTTTCCGATGCCATCATCACCGTGAATGCCCAACTCATCCTACACAACGCCAATGCTGCGGCTGAAAAAATCTTAGGAATCACCCAGAAGGATATGGGTAAATCATTTAATGACGCAGCAAAATATAAACAGACACGATTAGAAAGCATCCTACGTGAGGTCTGCACAGAAAACAGACCCATGAAAATCAAACGCCTAGAGTGTCAATGCGGCAAAGAGGATGATCACGTCCATATTGTCAATGTATCGGTCTCTCCGCTACTGGATCAGAAAAAAGAGGTCAAAGGGGCGGTCATGGTGGTGCGCGATGAAACCCAACTGGTCGCTTTAGAGAGTCGTGTCCGCCAAAGAGATCAGTTGGGTGGTATCGTCGGACGCAGTCAGGCGATGAAACAGGTGTACCGTTTAATCCACGATCTTGCCCAGGTAGAAACCACCGCACTGATCATCGGTGAGAGCGGTACAGGAAAGGAACTGGTCGCCGAAGCACTACATTATCAGGGAGCGCGTAAAAAAGGACCACTGGTTAAAGTGAACTGCGCCGCACTCACCGACTCCCTCTTAGAGAGTGAGCTTTTTGGTCACACCCAAGGCGCATTTACAGGGGCTGTAAAAGCAAAGGATGGCCGTTTTCTCATGGCGGATAAAGGAACCATTTTTCTAGATGAAATTGGTGATATCTCCGCACGCATGCAGACGCGACTGCTACGCGTTCTACAAGAGCGAGAATTTGAACCCGTTGGTGGTACACGCACCATCAAAGTGGATGTGCGCGTTGTCGCCGCCACCAACCGCAATCTGGCAGACCGGGTTGCTCAGGGAGAGTTTCGTGAAGACCTCTACTACCGTCTTAAAGTAGTAGAACTCCGCCTTCCCCCCTTACGCGAACGGCGAGAAGATGTGCCGCTATTAGTGGAACATTTTATCCATCAGTTTAATCCCTCTTTTGGTAAATCCATCGCCTCAGTCTCTCCAGAGGTGATGCAACTCTTTATGAATCACACTTGGCCAGGCAATGTCCGTGAATTAAAACATGTAATCGAATACGCTTTTGTGGTTTGCCGTGATTCTCAAATTACGACAGAGAGCCTTCCTGAAGAGTTTCGACACAAAGAGCTTGATCCTGTTCAACCAGAAATCACTCTAACAGAGCATCCTCCACCACAAGCCCCCATCAACCCCCAACCCAGCACACCAGATACGCTTGCCACACTCCCCAGCGAAGAGGAGCGCATCCTTCAAGCACTGGAAAAGGCGCGATGGGTTAAAACCAAGGCCGCTAAACAACTCAATATGAGCCGCAACACCCTCTACCGTAAAATGCGCCGTTATCAGATCAATTAATCCAACGCCCGACCATAAATTTTGTGACTACACACCCTATCCTCTGATAACACCGCCACCTGTGGCAACGCTCCCCACTGCACAAAGTTCCATCGCTCCAATAAGGCAATACTGCCGTGATTCACTTCCAGAAGGTAGGCAAAAAGATGCCGAAAACCGATCTTTTTTGCCTCTTTTAACATCTTCTCCAACATAAAAGAGCCCACGCCTCGCCGCCTAAAATCCTCATGAACAAAATAGGAGACCTCCGCTACATAGCGTAAAGCTTCACGACCGGGCCGATGCGGTGAAAGACTGCACCACCCCACACAAACCTTCCCCTCAGTCTCCACCACCCATAACGGATATCGCGTATCCTGATGACTCTCAAACCACGCCTCTCTCTCCATCACTGTAACAAAAGAGAGATCCGCAGTCGCTCCCTTCATCGCTACCGCCTGATTATAGATCTGCACAATCATCGGAAGATCGCCATGTTTAGCTTTTCTTATATGTAGTTTAAGCATAAAAAAATAGCCAAAGCTCCCAAAAAGAGCGCTTTGGACTCCTGAACAATTCGATATCAGCGTTTTCTGCGTACCCAGATCGCTAACGCAGCAATACTCAAAAAGAGCACACCAACCCCGACATCCATAGAAGCCGCCTTCTCAGTAACCGCGATAC
>JBQGBW010000166.1:0-6982 GCA_052043475.1 Magnetococcales bacterium HHB-1 | reverse complement strand
CTGGCCAGCAACGTGAAGCGCTTTCTACGCTACCAGTGCGCTCAAATAGCTGGAAAAGCGGAAAAAACAGAGTCAGTTCTTGCATAATGGGGTAAAACTCCCTTCGTTTCACACTGTTTTTTTACCTCAAAAAACGAATCCAGAACGAGTCTGCGGAATTCCAGAACCGGTTATCGAGATTTTTACATCAAACAGTTAACTGGTCAGGAAACACGCCCAAGCTCAAACAGGCTTTTTTCGGAAGACTCAATTATGGCTTGAATGCTTGGGGAAATACAATTTTGGGCGTGCCGGGAACAACAACAGAAAATGATTGGCGCTCTTTTCTCTTTGCGCGCAAACTCAACCCGGCTGCACCAACATTCTCAATTTTTAGTCCGTTTCCTAAAACTCAGTTAACCAGTCTGGCCATTGAGTTAGGCGTTCTTAATCAAACATTTGACTTTAACAATATTGGTAGTAATACAGAGAGTGTACTACAGAATTATAGTGAAGAAGAAAAAAAGTGGCAGGTGCGTCTTCTTAATCTTGGGCCGTTGTTCTGTAAGCTCCCTGACTTTATGCTTCCTGTGTTTGAGCGTATGCTTAAACTGCCTCTGGATCGGCTTTATTCTTTGATTGGTAGGCTGTTTTTCTCTTTTATTATCAGCCGCAAGATTTTCCCTGGAGCGCAACCACGTAACCCTTGGATTATTCTTAAAAGCATCTGGCGTACACTGCGTTTTCTTGTAAAAACAGATGAAAAGAAAACATAGCTATCAGGAGGTAACGTCGCAACAAAGCCAACTTATACTGAAATATCTAGATATTCTTGTGGCGTGGTTTTGGAGGCTTCTAAGGTGGTTGAAGAGGTATAGGTTGCGATGCCTAACAGGGTTTGATTAGCTTGTTGACGCATCTTCTCAACCTCTGCCTGTGTCTCCTGGTGCATGTTCTCCTGAGGTGAGGGTTGACGAGGAATAAAACGCTGATAGATCTCCAGTTCAGGCTCATCTTTTGTTTCATTGTTTAAAGCGGCTCTGACCTCTTTAACGCTCTTCTCCTCAAGTTGCTCCGCATTATTGGTACGCATCTGCGAAGCTGTATTGGCCAAGTTGATTTGTTCCTGCATGGTGTTGGTGACACCAAAAGCGGATGTTATTGCCAGTGTATGTAACATGTGCTTTCTCCTTAAATATACTCCTCTAAGATAAACGATTGGTAAAACATTGTTTAAAGATTAGATTGCAACGGTTCTCAAGTGTTGTGTCTGGTTTGTGTTTTGATTTGTGTTTTGGTTTAGAGAGAAGGCTCCTCAATCTTTTTATCGTCAGATTGGCAGGGAGACTTAAAATATTTTTTTTATTATGCGAAGAAAAAGAGGGACGTTGATTTTTACCTGTTTTTTTATTGATGCAAAGAGTGCTTCATTTGCAGAGGAAAACAGGCTACACTAAATCCTCTTTTAGGTAACCCTTAAGAGTGGATAAAAAATATGACGCTTGCGCTTTTTGATCTTGATGACACCCTGTTGAAGGGGGATAGCGATTATCTGTGGGGACGGTTCTTAATTGATGAGAAACAGATTGACGAAGAAGCCTATGAGCGCACAAACCAAAAATTTTATGCGCGCTACATCAAGGGTACCCTCAAGATTCATGATTATCTTGAATTTCAGTTACAGTATCTGGCTGGGAAGGATCGTGACATCTTAAGGCATTGGCATGCAAAATTTATGGCGGCTAAAGTTATTCCTAAGATCCCACAAAAAAGCCTTGATCTCTTAAAGAAGCATCAAGATCAAGGCCACTATATTGTGATTATCACCGCCACCAACCGCTTTGTTACTGCACCGATTGCTGATGTTTTAAAGGCGGATCATCTGATTGCAACCGAATTGGCAGTGGATGAAGAAGGGCGTTATACCGGTCAACCGAAGGGTATTCCTAGTTTTAGGGAAGGTAAAGTGACACGCCTTAAAGCGTGGTTGGAAGAGACCAACTACGATATGAAGGATAGTTGGTTCTACAGCGACTCCTACAATGACCTTCCTCTACTTGAGTGGGTTGATCACCCTGTGGCGGTTAATCCTGATGATCGCCTATTGGCGCATGCTAAAAAAGCAGGATGGCCGGTTATGGAGATTAAATAACCTTATTGTTATAAAATATCGATTATCGCGATCTACTTTCTAGAAAACGCCAATCCACTATAGATTTTTTTAATGGATAAATGCTTCAGTATACCAGGTTCATCATCACCATCATCACTGCAAGGAACAGTACGGTCATGATGCCACCTGCTTTCATAAAGTCAGGTACCCTGTAACCGGCTGGTCCCATGATCAAGGCGTTCACTTGATGTGTTGGAATTAAGAATGAGTTGGAGGTAGCGATGGCAACTGTCAGGGCGAATATTGCTGGATCTGCTCCCGCACCAATAGCGATGTTCACGGCAAGAGGAACCAATAAAACAGTGGCTCCGACATTGGACATGACCAATGTGAAAAAGGTTGCTAAAGTAGCGATAGCCAGTTGCAATACCCAGGTGGGCGTACCGTTACCCAATATGGAAAGAACCTGGTCTGCAATCCAACGAGCCGTACCGGAACTCTCGACGGCCGCTCCTAGTGGAATCAGACTTGCCAGTAGGAAAACCGTTTTCCAACTTACAGCGCGGTAGGCTTCATCGATAGTCAGCACCCGTGATAGAACCATTCCTATGGCACCGGTGAGCAAAGAGACAGAGAGTCTGAGATCTGTGAACAGAACCATAATCAAAGCGATGGAAAAGAAGAAGCCTGCATGGACCACTTTATGAGGACGAAGCTCCTCTTTAGGATATTCCGATGTGACTATGACGTAATTAGGATCCTTTTCCAGGCGGGCTAAGATTCCCCAACTGGTATGTACGACCAGGGTATCTCCGGCTTGCAAAGGCATAGCACGAATACCATCACCCTCCTGCAAAGTCACTCCGTTGCGGTGGAGGCCAACCATTGAAATCCCTTTGCTTTTGCGCATCCATACGTCACGGGCACTTTTACCGATCATATCGGATCCTGGGGGAATAACGATCTCTGCTATCCCAGACTTGACTGTGGAAAGGACATCAATGAAAGTACTTAAATCAGGACGGATCTCTCCTCCCCAATATTTAGCCCAATCCGTCAGTTCATCCTGAGCCCCCATGACACCCAGAACCATCCCATCCTTGATTAGAAAGTCTCTTGAGAGGCCATTATGGCTCATTACAACTTCGCCAGTTAGACGGGTGATGGCGACGACCCGAACCCGATGCTTGTTTTCATCATGCTCTACATCAAACAAGGTATAACCATCCATCTTGCTGCCTGCTGGCAGGTAGATCTCATTGAGCACATAATCCAATCCATAAACTTTTTGGAAATAGGCCATTGTGCTGATAGGCGAAGCGCCCTTACTTTCAGTAGAGGGGAGAACAAACCGACCAGCAAGAATGAAGTAGATGATGCCAGCAGTCACTAGAGCTAATCCAATTGGGGTAACGGAAAACAATGACCAGGTCTTCATTTGTTGCTCTGGAGGAAGGGCTGTATTGGAGTTAAGGATCAGATCATTGAGAAGGATTAAGGGGCTAGAACCAACCATGGTGACCGTACCACCTAAAATGGCACAGAATCCCATTGGCATCAGTAGGCGTGACATGGGTAAGCCACTACGGGCAGAAATACGACTGACAACAGGGATAAACAGGGCAGCAGCGCCCACATTTTGCATGAAGCTGGAAATAATCCCCACCGTACCCGAGATGATGGGGATAACTCTTTTTTCCGATTTCCCGCCCACTTTGAGAATCAATGTGGCCATTTGACCCATCAAGCCGGTTTTGTCTAATCCGGCCCCGATGATCATCACAGCAATGATGGAGATCACCGCGTTGGAAGCGAATCCGTTGAATAACTTTTGATTGTCAACTAACCCTTGACTCAGACCCATGATCGGTGCGAATAGTGATGAGAGTCCCAATAACACCATGACAGTCACGGCCGCTTCATCCACTTCGACGACCTCGAAAGTAAAAAGGTAGATCGTCAGGATTAAAATGGCCATGACCCAACCGATTTCGATGCTGGGAACAACAGTGGCGGTATAGACGGCTAGAAGAGCGAAAAGGAGACCGCTGACAAGGAGTTTTATGGGGAGATTTTGTATAGACATGAAAAATAGGCCTATGTTTAGTCAGTTAATGATTAAAAGGACTGAGCCGAAATAGCGCGCCAGATTGATAATATCAAGCTGGAATTTTGGGGAAATTTTCCATAGGGCATAAAAAGAGATCAATCAAGCATTATGATGTTGATTCCGCTCAGTGATGGAATAATTTTGAGTTACTTTTAAAAGGTTTTCAAATGAATCTAAATTCTCTAATATTCTAAAATGGAATATTTTAATCTTCCAAACATGAAAGCATTGGCAACCCTGCGGGCGGTCGTTGAATTGGGTGGCGTAGAGGAAGCGGGATTGCGGTTGCATGTGGGTCAGCCAGCCGTCACTAAGCGACTGCGTGCCCTTGATGAGAGCTACGGAATTCCTCTGATGCAGCGTAAGGGAAGACGTCTGGAGCTAACAGCCGCTGGTAAACGCGTCTACGCTTTTGCCCGGTTAGTTCTCGATCACCAGTCTATGCTATTGGATGACCTTTCATTTATGCGAGAGGGGCGAAACCGGCTACGTCTGGAAGTGAATACTGCGATTGGTGAGCATCTTCTACCTGACCTGTTGCTACAGTTCAACGACGCTCATCCGGAATACAAGATTGAAAGCCGTTTAGGGTATACTCGTCACATTCAAACCCGTTTGAGTACAGGTCTAGCTGACTTGGCCTTGCTGGAACAGGCTCCAGATAACCCAGAGATTTTGGTTCAAAAATGGCTTGATGATGAATTGCTTTTGGTCTGCGGGCGTGGTCATTCTCTGTGGGGGAGTGACATGATTTCCCTTGAAAAACTGGAGCAGCTTCGCTATGTGCTGCGGGAATCGAATTCCGCTGTACGCAGCATCGTTGATAAGGCGCTGCGCGACATCGGCATAGGTCAACTTATTATCGACATGGAGGTTGGTTCTACCGATACCATCATTGAGATGATCAACCACGGTCGTCATGTCAGCTTTCTGCCTCGTTTCGCAGTTGGCGAGTCGTTGATCGATGAATCCCTTTATCACGTTAAAATTCAAGGTTTGCGTATCATGCGTACTTTGTGGATTGCTCGCACTCGAGCTAATCTGGATAACAAAGTAGCAGAGGAGTTCATCCGATTGCTTCGAAGAAGATAGGGGCTTAAGATTATTATTCTGCTTTAAGTTAGTGTGGTAACCAGATAATATCTAATAATTAAGTGTGAGAGGATGGCGTTGTATTTACTCTCTTTGGAAAACCTCAGGAGACCAGCGACGATAGGAGTCGAGATGATCTTTCCAGTAGTATTTCCATGGCGAGGAGTTGGTTGAGGTTAAGATGACGCCTTTGGAGGAGGAGGCGTGGGTAAATGTGATCACACCATCTTTGACATGGGTAACCAAACCCACATGATCCACATTTTTCTTTCTTCTGCCCTGGCGAAACACAACCAGATCGCCTACCGCAACCTCATTTTTTGTGATGGCATCGCTCTTTTTTAGAATCATCGGACTAGGCAGATAGAAGGGCTGAAAAGTATATCCGGTTCCGGCTAAACTGCGTCGGACGATCGCACAGACCAGATGAGAGCAGTCACTGCCGTTCTCTTTATCGGGGTCGCCCCCCCAACGGTAGGGAATCCCCAGATAATATTCAGCGATCTGGGGAATATTATGCATGATCTTTTGATTGATATCAGGCGATAATCCTTTAAACTCTTTAAATTGAGGGGAGGGGAGGGCAACCTTCTTCTGGGATGTTTTTTGGCTGCATCCACTCATGAGGATAAGAAGCGCACAGAGTATGAAGGGAATTGATCGGTTCTTTCTGGGATGCCAGAGGATAGAAATCATAATGTTTCTGTGCTCTCTTCTTCGGGAATAAAGGCGGTGATTAATGTTTTTATTCCTTGCGTCACGTCATCATAGACGGTTTTAACCTGTTGGGTTTTCTCGGTAACGCGATCATAATCAGCGGTTGCCAGGGCTTCCTGGATCACCTTCTCCAGCTCAACAATATGTTTCTGTCTCTTCTCAAGTTCGGTGAGGGTATTTTTTCTTTGGGGTAGGTTCTCCCGCCAGTCACCCAGATCAATGGTGGAATCATCCTGGGTGAGCGCTGTGTAGATCTGTTGCCATGTCTCCTGATGATAGGAGAACTTGGCGTGTTGCATAAATTGCATGAGATCTTGACAGAATTTAGCGATCTCCTGTTGCAGGCGTTTGGCTTCCTCCTGTGCATGCTCTTCAGCCAGTACGGCTTCATAGGCATTCAGTGTTTCACCAAGCTCTTGTAGGTATTTCTGAAAAACATGAAGACAGCTTTTAGAGGGTTCGATACTGCATGTTTCCTGTAGTGCCTGTTCCATCTCCTCAAACTGATCTTGCCAAGTCTGTTGCAGGCGCTCTTTTTTTGGATTAATCACGCGGCTTTCCTTGTCGATCTGTGGCGCAGGTTGCTCTTCTAAGGGAGATTGCTCTGGGGGAGTAATGAGATCATAATCCTCCTCCTCTTCGCCCTCTTCGGTGGCATCGGTAATGCGCGCCTTTTCCGCGATGCGTTGAGATGCCTGTTTTTCTTCCTCTTCAGCGGTTTTAGGGTGGGCGGCGTGACTGTCCTCATCATCGTAAGCGTTGCCTTCGAGGTAATATTCTGAGTAATTCTCCTCCTCAGTATTGGCTTCAGGCGCTTTTGATGAGGGTTCTTTGCTGGTGGTTAATAAACCTTTAAAGATATTCCCGATCATTGTGGTGTTCCAGTTTTTGGTATCGCGGTCTGGAGTTGCTGTTTCCGTTTTTGCTCTTGCTCAGAGAGTTGGCCACCGCGTTTGGACTCTAGTGTTGTT
>JBQGBW010000165.1:0-7022 GCA_052043475.1 Magnetococcales bacterium HHB-1 | reverse complement strand
GCACTCCAAAACAACAACCTCAACGCTCCTAAACCAGACACTCAACCCACACATCCATAACCTTATATGCGTTGAGCGCTGATTTTTTCTCAGCGCTCAACGCCGCATGAATGGTGTAAAGTACCATCAAAAAAAAAAAGCCAAACGCTATAGAGTAGCGCTTGGCTTTTGGGGTTTTAGTTAAAGTGTAATAAGGCGACGAGCCATTTTAACCTTATGCAGCAAATCGCTTTTTCGCCTCTTGCGCCGCCAAAGCCTCCTCCTTGCTGTAGGCTTTTCCATCCCACAGAAGATCATAAGCGATCTCCTCATTGCCGTTCTCGCAGAGTTCCAACACATCCATAAACAGCGGCTGAAAGGTTTCAGAACGGTGCGACTCCTCATGATCCTCAAAGGATCGCCAGAACGTGATGATCAGCGCCTCCTTACCCTTTAAGTCACTTTCAACAACCTGGCCAACCGTTGAACCTTCGTTGGAGATATTGCCGCTATTCGCACAGACAAATCCGCCATAAAAACCGGTCTCTGAGTGGTAGGTTTTAACATTTTCGCATAACAGGGCAACCCGCTCTTCCAGGTCATCCAGGTCATACTGCTCTTTTAAAACCAACCGGTTCACGGTAATGATGCCATCGCGTGACATACCTGCGATCAAACCCGACATAACAAATTCCTCTATAATAAAACGCAACCTTTAAGTCACGTCTCTATTTTTAAGCCACATTCGGATGTTTACGATAGAATGTGATCGTGATGCATGCCTTTTTTGACAAAGCGATTCTTAAGAAAGTTTCCTAAAAAATTTTTTTTTAGAAAAAATACCGTTCAAATATCTTATTGGAACACGATACACAAAACATAAGTTCTAGAGAAACATAAGCTCCAAGCCTTAGACAAAAACAGCGTAAAGCCCGCCAAGGATTTTTCAAGGAGGCACGCTCAATTCCAACAAAAAATTCTCCTCTTGGAGCGTCTCTCTATTGATGATAAATTAGCACCTACACGCGCGCTCCTTTAAGTTCTCTTCAAAAAGAAGATCAATGATTAATACCCTTGAGATTAAAAACTTCAAACTCTTTGATCACCTTGAAGTGCCTGAACTCTATCAGATCACTTTAATTGGGGGACGAAACAATATCGGCAAAAGCGCTCTTTTAGAAGCCATCCAATGCATATTTCAACCCCAAAACCCATCACTCCTCATCCGTCGTTTTCAAAATCGAGGCTTTCCCTCAACAAAGCTTCCTTCAACAGACCCCTCCTATCTTTTGGGGAGAATCTTTCTCGATTATGATGTAACGCAGACCATTCTCATAAAGTGGACAGGACAAAGTGCTCAAAAAGAACCCCACACAGAAGAAACATCCATTAAGTATATCGATACGTTACCCCCTATTCCTCCACTTTCAAAAACATCAGCGTTAGACGATGATCAAAGAATGCAGCTACAAATAGAGAATTATCTTCTAAAGACAGGCCAACTCACAGATGCGATACCCACACCTCACCTGCATGCAAAAAAAAGAAAAAACAATCAAGAAAAAACAGTAAGCGAACATTTTTTCTATATCAAACCGGGTAGCGCCAACACAATCCAGATCACATCAAGGACAGGCAGTGCGCCAAGAGAGCACAAAGAAAAAAACAACCACAACCTAGGACTACAATTTATTAGAACCTCCCCCCGATCCTACGGACAAAAAGATATTGAACACTTCAGTAAATTAGAACGCACAAGCAAAACAGATATACTATGTAAATATCTCAGAATTGTTGACCCAAGAATCAAAGACCTCTCTCTGATTGCCATTGATGATTTTCCTGTGATCCATGCCAACATCGGCTTAAGCGAAAAGATCCCTCTTCTACAACTAGGAGAAGGGATAAACCGTTTAACCTCAATACTCTTAACAATGTTACAAGCAGAAAATACGATTATATTAATCGACGAAATTGAAAACGGCCTTCACCACAGCACGATGCAAGAGACCTGGCAAGTTCTTGCTCAAGTGGCCTATGAGAGAAATTGCCAAATAATCGCTACAACCCATAGCTATGAATGTCTGCAAAACTTCCATAGCGGACTCAACCATATTCAAAAGGCAGAAAACTTTTCAATCAATAGCGGATACATACGTTTAGATGCAGAGGAACAAAATCACATCACCACCCAGACTTACGATATAGAAACCCTGGAAGCGGCTCTAGAAGAGTTCTGGGAGGTACGCTAATGGCCATGAAGAAACAACCTTCACCAATAGAAATAACAAAGCCATATCTGCTCATTATTGAAGGCTTTAATGAGTGTGGCCTTTTTAGCCAACTCATCGATAAATTAGCGTTAACAGATAAAATACAGATCCACAACTATGACGGAAAGCACAAGCCCCAGGTCAAATTTCGTGCAGTCAAAGCATCCCCAGGCTTTAAAAAGCTCAAAGGTTATGCCATTACCCGTGATGCTGACAATAATTTTAAAGGCGCTCTAGAGAGCCTGCAAAATACACTGAGAACGAACAGCCAACCCATACCATCAGAGAACGGTACTTTCACACAATCAGATCAAGGGATGCGTATCAGCATTATGGTCATTCCACCCGATAATCAAAACGGCATGCTGGAAACCCTCTGTTTAGAAAGTGTTTCAAACAAGCCTCAGATGCATTGCGTCAACCAATTGATAGCATGCCTTAAGGAGAAAGAAAAAAAAGAAGAAATTCCGGAAAAGGAACTGCCAAAAAATATAGAAAAAGCTAGAGCACGAATCTACTTCTCTACTTTTCCCACCCCCATACACTCAATGACTAAAGCCATAGAAAAACAGTGCTGGAACCTCGACCACGCCTGCTTCAACCCCATTAAGAAATTTTTAAAAGATCTCGCTCAATCGGACAGATAAACCTCCTGGAGTCATTCATGTCCCCAGCCCTACGCATTTTTATTGAAAACTTTATTCTCCCACCCGGTGCGATTATCCTTCTGATTCTATTCGCCCTGGCAATCTTTAACAGACGACCAAAACGCTCAAAAAAAGTACTTACCCTAAGCGTCTTTCTGCTCTATATCACCAGCATTCCTGCCATGGGACATTTTTTAGAGGGCGCGATAGAGACCTACGCACCAGCTAACGAGGAAGTTTTAAAAGAGACTTCAGCCCAAGCCATTGTGATCTTAGGCCACAGCCGCTACGCCAATGCCCCAGAATATGGTAAAGACACACTCAATACCGGCGGCTTAGCCCGCGCCCGCTATGGCGCCTGGCTCTATCGAAAGACCAAACTGCCCATTCTTACCTCTGGTGGGCGCATGTTTGGGGAGAAAACCTCTGAAGCACAAATTATGGCTTCTGTCCTTGAAGAGGAGTTTCAGGTGCCGGTCTACTGGAAAGAGGAGAAGAGCAACAACACCTTTGAAAATGCAAAATACACCCAGGAGACCTTCAGCAAGATTCCAAAAGAAAATGGCGAGACCGTCACCCATATTCTCCTTGTCACCCACTATAGAGATATGCCCCGCGCCATCTGGTCTTTTGAGCAGGCTGGAATCAAAGTCACCCCTGCCCCAACACTCTTTCCGCGTCCTAAAAAAGATCTCACCTACCTAGATTGGATTCCCAGTCCTTCAGCAGGCGCACTCTTTGTCAGAAAAGCGATTCATGAGTGGCTGGGACAACTCTGGTATAGAATTCGTTACTAAACAGATCAAAAGAGCGAACTCGGTCCATCCTGAGCCTCCAATCGGCCCCCTGTAAGCAGATAGTGCTGTTCAGCCAACGCCATCAAGGAACTCTTTTGAGAGACGATCACGATGGTGCACTGCCCCTTTAAAGATTGCAACAGACGCATCACCACATCGGTGGAGCGTTGATCCATTGCAGAGGTGGTCTTATCCAGAAGTAAAATACGTGGACGCTCCACCAAAGCTCTGGCAACACTGATTCGCTGGATCAATCCACTGGGCATGGATCGGTTGGATTGGGCCGTCACCAGCGTTTCATAGCCCATAGGAAGTCGGGACACTAAAGAGTCCAACTCTAACAGTGCCGCAGCATCTAAGGCTGCCAGACGCTTATTGGGATCAAACATGGAGATATTATCCAGAATCGTCCCCTTAAAGAGCACACCTCGGTCTGGAAGATACTCCACACAACCATGCATATCGCTTCGATCCCACTCCGTTACAGAGTAGTCATCAATTAAAACCTCACCCTTCTGAGGCTTGAAGAGGCCCATCATCATCTGAAGCAGTGTCGTCCCCCCTTCTGCGCCTGCCGCACTGATGCTGACAATACTTCTGGCTTTAATTGATAAAGAGAGATCATCAAACAGCCATGGCAGATCATCCTGATAACGGAAAGAGACCCCCTTTAAAGTGATCTCCCCCTCAATATCCTTAGGGAAAGAGGGCGCATCTGGAGCAACCTCAGGCTCCATCTTCTCAACCGCCGCCAACTTATCCCGGGCAATCCTCGCATGGGTCATACGTATCCAGAGAGCGGCCAAAGCCTGCAAAGGCTGTGTCGCTCGACTGCTCAAAAGAGAGCAGGCCGCCATACTTCCAACGGTCATACTGCCCTGGATAACCTCTGCGGCTCCCGCTAAAACAACCCCCAACATCGCGCCCTGGGTGAAGAAAAATCCCAACACAACAGGAACACTGCTCCAGAAGGTTGTCCTTAAATTATCCTCAGCCATACCCGCCTGTAGACGCTCATGACGGCGCAGCATCTGCTCCTCAAGATTGAGCGATTTGAGCAGATGGATGCCTCCTAATGTCTCTAAAATATAGTTAAAACGGCGGTCATTCACCTCTGACTGCCGAAGACGTGCCATCTCAAAACGTTTTTGAAAGAAAAAAACCAACAGACCAAAAAGCGCCATGGAGATCACAGGAATCCAGACCAGCCATCCGCCAAGATAGGCCATCGCCACAAAGAAAAGCAGAGAGAAAGGGAGGTCCAGAAGCACCTGAAAAATCTGTCCCGCGTAGAACTCACGCAATACAGGTACGGCATTAATCCGGTCTAAGTGCACCCCCAACCCTTCTCGCTCATAATCAAACAGGCGACAGGAGAGAATCTGTTTTACCACCCCCATACTGACCCGATGCTCCAGCTTGGCCGCCATCCAGGCGCTGATCCAGGAACGGCCCAAACGCAGCAGAGTTTCGATCAACAGAGCCACAAGACAACCAAAGACCAACCAGCCTAAAGTGCTTACAGAACCAAAAAGAATAATACGATCATAGACCTGCATCAATGTTAAAGGGAGCGCTAAAGAGAGCAGGTTGATCAACAGAGTCGCAAAAAGAAGATCTAAACCATTTTCACGCCAACGGGGCCAGGTGGAGAACGCTGCTTTTTTTTCCATGCATTAACGCTCCCGCAAAGCCACTTTAGCCGAAGCAAATATCGGCTTAAGAAGATAGGCCATCACCGTCTTTTTTCCGGTAAGAATATCCGCATTCACCGTCATACCTGGAGCAATGGGAAACTGCCCTCGCGCCCTACCTAACCAGTTTTTCTCCAGAGAAACCATCCCGGTAAAGTAGAATATCCCCTCCGCCGCACCGGGCAAGGCGTTGGCAGAGATCCGTTCCAGACGACCACGTACGCCACCATAGCGCGCATAATCATAGGTAATCAGCTTAACCAGCACCTCCTGGCCCACCTTTAAGTGGCCGACATCTTTTGAGTCGATACGAATTTTGGCCTTTAAGGGGGCAGATTCAGGGACAATATCCATCACCACCTCCCCGGGCTGTACCACACCGCCAATCGTATGCTTTTTTAAACGGTGAACCAGGCCTGACACGGGCGCCCTTAACGCAAGCCTTGCATTCTGCTCCTGATCCCGTTGAAGCTTCACTTCAGTTGCGGCAAGATCCTGTCTCACCTGAATCAGATTGCGCTGAACCGTATTAAAAAAACGCTGTTCTAAATGGATCTTTCTTGCCTCAAGTTCTGCAATACGTGCCAAAGCCTCTCTTTTTCTGGCAGGCATCTGCTCTAATTCACCACTCAACCGGGAGCGCTCACGACGAAACCCTAATAACAAAGTCTTCGAATTATAGCCTTTATTGACCAGTTTTTTACGAATTCCCACCTCTTCATTTAACAGCATCCTCTGGCCCTTAAGAGCAATCGCCAGACGTTTTAACGCTTCAATTTTCTCTTGCTCCTGAAGGATCTGTTTATCGAGAATCTTCTTTTCGGTTTGAAGGGCGTAGCGCTCCAACGCCAACAGATGCTTTTGATCATGGCGAAATCTGCTTTCATCCGCGGATAACTCCTGGTCTTTAAGCAACGCCTCTAACCGTTCCATCTCCGCGATTAAAGCCATCTTTTTAAGCCGACTCTCCTCTAAGCGGGCGCTGGAGACCTCCGGTTTTAAGCGCAGAAGCAGTTGCCCCTTCGCCACCCGGTCCCCATTTTTCACCAGAATATCCTGGATCACCCCCCCTTCGGCATGATCAACGCTTTTAACCTCCCCCTCTAAAACCACCACACCAGTGGCCACCGCCACTTCATCCAACGGCATGCGCATGGCCCAAAACAGGAAAGCACACATAAGAACAGTTGAAAATATAATCACCGCCCGAATCAGAAGAGGGGCCCCTGTCTCCTCTAAGAGGATCGATTTTGAAAGATGCCACGTATGGCGCGCAAGAAAAGATCGCTTGGATTTACGCATGTCCCCACCTCAATGATTTCGCTCCTGTTTCAGATAGTGTGGTGCCACACGCTGGGCGGGACCAAACATTTTAACCCGCCCCTGATCCAGCCAAAGAATCTTATTCGCAATACGAAAATAGCTCGGCCTGTGGGTTACAATGATCATACTATCTTCACCACGGCGCAGCGAGAGATGTTGAATAAAAGCCGACTCCTCCAGCAAGCCTAAACCATCTTCAGGTTCATCCAATAGAATAAGATGACTTGGACGCAAAAACACACGCGCCAAACTCAACCGTTTTTTTAAAGAGGTGGAAAACTGGTTCATATTTCGATCCGTAATCCGGGT
>JBQGBW010000164.1:0-7052 GCA_052043475.1 Magnetococcales bacterium HHB-1 | reverse complement strand
TCATCTAAATGGAAACAGTTGAGCGGCTACCATCGAAGGAATCTGGCTGAAAACGCATTCTTTCGATTTAAGACTTCTTTTGGATCTCACCTGTCTGCAAGGCGTGATGATAACCGATTTGTTGAGGTAAAAATAAAGTGCGCAATCCTAAACAAATTCACATCCCTTGGAATGCCTAAAAGCTACCCTGCTATGGCGTAATGCGTCTGGAGTAAGAGGCTTTATATCAAAAATGCCCTTTGCGCAACAAAGCCATGGGTCTTTAAGATTTCCCTCGATAACCTTTTTGGAATGTTTCAAATGAACCATCTGATGAGTCCCTCCCTCAATGAATTAGACTCCCCTGACTCTTGGGAGGTGATCTCTCTTAGAGAAAAATTGATTCGCTACATGATCCATGTGGTGGGGCGCAACCCAGAGGCGGCGGATAAGCGTGACTGGTTCTATGCTGTGGCCTATATTCTGCGCGGCATACTCAGCGAAAGACGCATCAAGCAGGCGAGGGCGGAACAGAAAAACAATGGTCGCCGTGTTTACTACCTGTCGATGGAGTATCTGGTGGGGCGTAATCTCGCGAAAGCGCTCTCTGATTTGGCGTTAACCGAACCGATGCGTTTAGGGCTTAAGAGCTTAGGGCAGGATTTAGATGAGCTTTTCGATTATGAAGTGGATGCGGGGTTGGGAAATGGCGGATTGGGCCGTCTGGCGGCCTGTATTCTAGACTCAATCGCGACCCAGAGCTATGCGGGGATGGGATATGGCATTCGTTACGAATTTGGTATGTTTCAACAGGAGATCCAGCTAGGAGAGCAGGTGGAAAAACCTGAAAACTGGCTTAAATTTGGCAACCCTTGGGAGTATCAACGCAATGATCTCTCCTATCCGATCCGTTTTAACGGTAAGATGCTGCAATTTAAAGATCAAGATGGCCACTTTAGACGTCAGTGGGTGGATACCGATGAAATTATTGCCGCCGCCTACGATATTCCCATTTCAGGTTATCATTCAAAAACGGTTGCTAATCTACGCCTCTGGTCTGCCCGTTCACCGCAGAACTTTGACCTTCGTGTGTTTAATGAGGGCCATTACCTTGATGCGGTGCGTGATAAAACACTCTCTGAAAATCTCTCCAAAGTTCTTTATCCCAACGACTCTAACCCCACAGGAAGGGAGTTGCGTTTAAAGCAGGAGTATTTTTTTGTTTCCGCTTCACTGCAGGATATTCTAAAAGCTTTTCTTAAGCTGGGTAATCACATTCAGCAACTGCCTGAAAAAGCGGCCATCCATCTCAATGATACCCATCCATCACTCGCGATTCCTGAGTTGATGCGTATTCTTTTAGATGAGCATGGGTTGGACTTTGATAACGCCTGGGATATCACCCGTCACACCTTCTCCTATACCAACCATACCCTGCTGCCCGAAGCATTGGAGACTTGGCCTATTGAGCTGTTGGAGCGTGTTTTGCCACGCCATCTGAGCATTATCTATGATATTAACCAGTGTTATCTCGATACGATCAATACCCGTCATCCTGGAGATAGTGCGCTGTTAAAGCGGCTCTCTTTAGTGGATGATCAGTTTCGTCAGATCCGTATGGCCAATCTTTGTGTGGCAGGAAGCTTTAAGGTTAATGGGGTGGCCAAACTCCATACCCAGCTCATGCGTGATGCGGTCTTTAAAGATTTTAATATTGTCTCACCAGAAAAAATCACCAACATTACCAATGGGATTACCCCCAGACGTTGGCTGCTGCAAGCCAATCCTCAACTGGCGCACCTGATTAGTCAAGCTATCGGAGATCACTGGATAACCCACTTAACCGAACTGGAACAGCTCATACCTTTGGCTGATGATGTGAATTTTCGTCGTGAACTGCGCCAGATCAAACGCCAGAATAAAGAACGGCTCGCACAACATATCAAAGATAAACTTGATCTCACCATCGATCCCTCCTCGCTCTTTGATATTCAGGTTAAACGCATCCATGAATATAAAAGACAACTGCTTAATCTCATGCATGTGATCGCCTGCTATCGCCGCATCAAAGAGGGTACCCACGACAAAATTACCCCGCGCACGTTCATCTTTGCAGGAAAATCAGCGCCGGGTTACTTTATGGCGAAAAGAGTTATTCATCTGATTCACGATGTCGCGCGTGTGGTCAACCGCGACCCTGAGGCGGATGATCTTCTAAAAGTGATTTTTCTTCCCAACTATAATGTCTCTGAAGCCGAATGTATCATCCCGGCCTGCGATCTTTCTGAACAGATTTCCACAGCCGGTACTGAAGCCTCAGGAACGGGCAATATGAAGTTTGCCCTCAATGGTGCACTGACCATCGGTACGTTAGATGGCGCCAACATCGAAATTTTAAACGCGGTGGGTGAGAATAATATCTTTATTTTTGGTCATACCGCCGAAGAGGTCGCCTCTTTGCGTCAGGGGGGCTATGATCCACAGAGTATCTATCGTCAGAATGAAGAGCTTAGAGGGGTGTTGGATATGATCCGCGATGGTTTCTTCTCCCCCAGTGATCATCAACGACACCATGCCATTATTAATGCACTCTTAAGAGAGGGCGACCATTATATGCTTTTGGCGGATTTTGCTGACTATATTGCTTGTCAGAAACGGGTTGATACCGCGTTCTTTCAGAGCGATGAGTGGGCGCGTTCCACCCTCTTGAATATTGCCAACATGGGCAATTTCTCTATTGATCGCACGGTACATGATTATGCCACCAAAATCTGGCGACTCTTTCCTATGATCCCACAAAAACGTCTTCCTAAAATGATGTGATTTTTTTAAAATAGAACACGTTTCTGTACAAAAAGAGTACCAACCGCTATAATAAAAAAGAGGATTTTCTATTTTTATAAAGATCAAACCAGGGCGATAGTAAACAGTCATGCGAGACCGTGTAGATGGAATTATTGATGAACCTGTATGGCTATCTTCTGATCCTGTAGAGGATCATATTGAACGTCTCAAAGAGGCGACAGCCAGTCTGAATCGTAATGAAACCTTTAAAGAGGGTGACATTGTGACCTGGAAGCCTCATATGCGCAATAAGGTTGCGCCGGCATCTTTTCAGACATTCCAACATTTTGGCAATCATAGCGCCGTCCAGAGTGAAACGATGTTTTTTATGCTGGATAAGCAAGAGGCGCAGTCAGAAAAAATAGAGACCGTGGAGAAGAACCTTGAAGAAAACATGGAGACGCTCCAAAAGACAGTCAGTACCATTCAAAAAAGACAGGTCGATTTTACCAAGACATTTAATCAGAAACATAATGAACTGAAAAACAGTCACGATAAAACACAAAAGAATCTGGTTTTTCTTGCCAAGGATCATGCTGATTTTAAAAAGGAGACCTCACGGAGGTTTGATGAAATTGATAAAAGGTTTGATAAGATTGATGATCGATTTGAGAGGGTTGATGACAAATTTGATCGACTTTATGAGCGGCTTGATCGTGTCAGCCATGAACTCCGTAAGGATATTAGGAGTTTCATAGAGATACAGAACCAAGCCAATAAAGAGTTTCGTGAAGACATCAAAGCGCTTACAGCAAAACAGAGCAAAATAAGCGGCATTCAGGAGGAGCAAGGCAAAGCCATTGAGAAACAGCATGCACAAATAAATTTAGGCTTTAATAAACTATTTTATGCGGTCATTGGTGCGACGCTGCTCTTTTTTATAAAAGAAATTCTCTTTTGGAATCTAATAAATTAACCAGACCTCTCAAAACAGCGCGATGGTAAATCATGGATATTCCTTCCGATCTCCTGCAAGCCTTTATTCATGGCAATCTTTCTGATCCCTCTACACTTTTAGGACTTCATCGCGATCACCACAACAACTTCTCCATACGTGTTTTTATTGCCAAGGCCGAAGCTGTTGAACTTTGGGATACCAAAGAGAGTCGTTGTATCACCATCATGGAGTCGCTTCATGATGGTTTTTTTGTGGCGACCATCGAAAAAAAAATATCCACCTATGCCCTCAGAGTCTATCGCCAAAATGAGTGGCACTTTCAACATGATCCCTACCGTTTTCCTCCTGTTTTAGGATCACTGGATTTTCATCTGTTCCATGAGGGGCAGCACTGGCAGATCTATAATAAACTGGGCAGTCATCTGGTGCAGCATGAAGGCATTGATGGCTGCCATTTTGCTGTATGGGCGCCTAATGCACGTCGTGTGGCAGTGGTGGGGGATTTTAATCATTGGGATACACGACAACATAGCATGATTCCCAATGAACAGGGGGTGTGGCAACTCTTCATTCCCCACTTAACCCCAGGCTTGCGCTATAAATACCAGATTACAGGTGAAGAAGAGCCTATTCCCTGGAAATCGGACCCTTATGCCCAACAGCAGGAGCGGCCTCCAGATACCGCATCGGTGATCATAAATTCCAGCCACTACCCGTGGCAGGATCAAGCGTGGCTTTCACAAAGAGAAAAACAGCAAAAGTCAGATCAGCCCTTATCGATCTATGAGGTGCATGCGGGCTCATGGCAGAAACCGACGGATAAAAAATATTTTAATTTTAGAGAACTGGCAGAACGTCTGATTCCCTATGTAAAGTTTATGGGATTCAGCCATATTGAGCTTCTTCCCATCAGTGAGCACCCTTTTGGTGGTTCCTGGGGGTATCAACCTTTAGGGCTCTTCTCTGTCAGTCGCCGTTTTGGTGAGCCGGATGATTTTCGTTACTTTGTTGATCAATGCCATCAAAACCGTATCGGTGTCATTCTTGACTGGAGCGCGGCGCACTTTCCCTCCGATACGCATGGTTTAAGCCGTTTTGATGGTACAGCACTCTATGAGCATGAAGACCCACGTCAGGGGTGGCATCCAGACTGGCAATCTTACATCTATAACTTTGGCCGTAAACCTGTCTCTAATTATCTGATTGCCAATGCGCTTTTCTGGATTAAAAAATTTCATATCGATGGTCTTAGAGTGGATGCGGTCGCCTCCATGCTCTATCTGGATTATAGTCGGGAGGCGGATCAATGGATACCCAACATTTGGGGGGGGAATGAAAACTTAGAGGCGATTGAATTTTTAAAAACGCTTAACCGTGAAATTCAGAGTCAAGGGAGTGGCGCAATCATTATTGCTGAGGAGTCCACCTCATGGCCTGGTGTTACTCATCCCCTTTCGCGTGGTGGTTTGGGGTTTAATTATAAATGGAATATGGGCTGGATGCATGACACGCTTAACTATATGCAGAAAGAGCCCATTCATAGGAAACATCACCATAATCACCTTACCTTCGGGCCGCTTTATGCTTTCAGTGAACAGTTTTGTCTCCCCTTTTCTCATGATGAAGTGGTTCATGGTAAGGGCTCTTTAATCAACAAAATGCCTGGAGATACCTGGCAGAAAGCCGCCAACCTTCGCCTGCTTTTTGCTTATCATTTTTTCTATCCTGGGAAAAAGCTTCTCTTTATGGGGTGTGAGTTTGCCCAGTGGCGTGAGTGGAATCACAACCAGGAACTTGACTGGTTTCTACTTGAGCGGGAAGAGGGCTTGCATCATGGTATTCAACGCCTGGTTAAGGATTTAAATCATCTTTATGGCACAGAGCCTGCACTATATCAGGGAGATTGTGATCCACAAGGCTTCTCCTGGATTGACTGCAACAATGAGGCGCAGAGCATCGTTGTTTTTCTGCGTCGTGCGCCGCAGAGCGGTGAGATCGCTCTGGTGATTTTAAATAATACGCCTGTGCCGCGCTATAATTATCGCATTGGTGCGCCCATTCCAGGCGATTATCTGGAAGCTTTTAACAGTGATAGCCAATTTTATCAGGGATCCAATCTGGGCAATGGGGGACGGATTACGGCGATGCCTGAAAGTTGTCATAATCATCCCTATTCGCTCTCATTAACACTGCCGCCACTGGCCGCACTTCTCTTGATTCCTGAGTCCCTGCCATGAGCAAAAAAGATCTCCTCACCACCCTTCCTGGCTCACCCCATCCTCTAGGAGCCACCTGGACTGGTCGTGGCGTTAATTTTGCCCTCTACTCTGAAAATGCCACCCTTGTTGAACTCTGCCTCTTTGATAATCTCTCCACACCAGAAACGCATACCATTCCTCTTCCTGAGTTTACCCACAACACCTGGCACGGCTTTTTTCCAGATTTAAGGCCAGGACAACTCTACGGTTTTCGGGTGCATGGCCCCTATGAGCCCCATAACGGCCACCGTTTTAATCCTCATAAACTTCTCCTCGATCCTTACGCCAAAGCGATTTCAGGAACGCTACGGTGGCACTCTGCGATCTTTGGTTATCGCTTAAAGGAGCCCCATAACGCCGATCTTAGCTTTGATTCACAGGACTCTGCCCCCTATGTTCCGCGTGCGCGTGTGCTCGATACCGCATTTACCTGGGGTAATGATCAAGCTCCTGTTATCCCTAAAAACCGTACCATTCTCTATGAGTTGCATACGCGAGGGTTTACCATTAAGAAAAAAGATGTTCCAGGAAAATATCGGGGAACATTTACAGGGCTCCACCATCCCAGTACCATTCGTTATCTTAAAAAATTAGGCGTGACCTCCATAGAGTTGCTGCCTGTTTTTGCTTTTATCTCTGAGAAGAGATTGCAGGAGCGCGGTCTTAAAAACTATTGGGGCTATAATCCCATTGCGCTGTTTGCACCAGAGCCCAGATATCTTGGCCCGGATGGTGAGAATGCTTTTAAAACCATGGTGCACGCGCTGCATGATGCTGGTATTGAGGTGATCTTGGATGTGGTCTATAACCATACTGCTGAGGGGAATCATCTAGGCCCAACACTATCTTTTCGTGGTATTGATAATGCGGCCTATTATCGTCTCGCGCCTGAAAACTTACGTTATTGTCAAGATTACTCAGGTTGTGGCAATACCCTTAATATCTCACACCCGGCTGTACTTCGCCTGGTGATGGACTCTCTGCGCTACTGGGTTGAGGTGATGCATGTGGATGGATTTCGTTTTGATCTCACCTCTATTCTTGGTCGGGTGAAAAATGGTGCGTTCTCCACC
>JBQGBW010000163.1:0-7120 GCA_052043475.1 Magnetococcales bacterium HHB-1 | reverse complement strand
AATGGTCTGACTGGCCCCATCGCGTGGAGAGAAATACAGAAATCATCCTGGATCTTTTCAATCAATTTAATGTCAAAGCCACCTTTTTCACCCTCGGATGGGTTGCAAAACATTATCCCAAGCTTATAGAGCGCATTGTCAAAGAGGGGCATGAACTGGCCAGCCATGGCTGGCAACATATACGTGTCACCGAACAGACACCGGATACCTTTTTTCAGGACATATCACGCACCAAAAAACAGCTGGAAGATTTAAGTGGCGTCGAGGTCAGAGGTTATCGTGCCGCCAGTTACTCGATTGGTAAAAAAAATCTCTGGGCCTTGGATAAACTCCTGGAAGCAGGATACCACTACAGCTCCAGCATCTATCCGATCCACCATGACCACTACGGCATGCCCCAAGCCCCTCGCTTTGCCTTCCGATATCATCAAGGTAAACTCCAGCCCGCCTTAGAACAAAACAACCAAGGGCTGTTAGAAATCCCGATCACCACCACAGAACTCCTCAATCGCCGGATTCCCTGTGGTGGTGGTGGCTACTTCCGTTTTTTCCCCTATCGGTTCTCTCGCTGGATGCTACAAAGAGTTAATCAACAGGAGAATCAACCCGCACTCTTCTATTTTCACCCCTGGGAAATCGACCCTCAACAGCCCCGCCCAAAAGATATCCCCGCCAAAACACGTTTTCGCCACTATCTAAACCTGGATAAGATGGAAAAACGTCTCACGAGGCTTCTTCAAGACTTCCACTGGCAACCCATTGAGCAACTGTTCTCAGATCTACTCCCTGAACCATCAAAAAAACGATCACACGCCACTAAAAACATCTCCACGCCGCCCACATCTCCAAATAGTTAAAAAATGAATAACATCTCTTCTGAAAAGATTACCATCACGCCGCTTAAGAAAAACGATCATCAGGCGTGGGATCAACTGGTTCACAGCCATCCTGAAGGAACTTTTTTTCATCTTGCAGGCTGGCAGAACGTACTTACAAAAAGTTTTTCCCATCAAGAGTACTACCGTTTAGCGTGGCAGGAAAACCAGGTTGTCGGCATTCTCCCCCTCATCCGACAAAAAAGCCTGCTCTTCGGAGATGCCCTGATATCAACACCTTTTTGTGTTACAGGCGGTGTGATCGCAATCAATGACACCATCAAAAATCAACTCGAACAAGAAGCGGTCGCCCTTGCAGAGAAACTCAGGGTTGATTATCTGGAGATGCGCTTAGAAAAACCACGCAATGACCACTGGTTACGCAAAGATCTCTACTATGGCTTTTGCAAAACCATGGAGAAAGATGCCAAAGCCAATCTTATGGCCATCCCCAGAAAACAGCGCGCTGAGGTACGCAAAGCACAACGTAAAGGCTTAACCTGGCAGATCGATGACACAACAGATCGCTGTTACGATCTCTACGCACAGAGTGTCCGCAATTTAGGTACACCGGTCTTCTCCCGTAGCTATTTTCATCAGCTAAAAGAGACCTTTGGAGAGAATTGCGAGCCTTTGATCATTACATTGGATAACGAACCCATCAGTGCTGTACTCAGCTTCTATTATAAAGATCAGGTTCTTCCCTATTATGGTGGCGGTGGAATAGCGGCCCGCCGGACAGGAGCCAATGCCTATATGTATTGGGCATTGATGGATCAAGCCCTCTCAAGGGGAGCGATACAGTTTGATTTTGGTCGCAGCAAAAAAGGGACTGGTGCCTATAATTTTAAGCGTTTTTTTGGTTTTACCCCCAAACCTTTAGCCTATGAGTATCATCTGGTTCAAGCCCAGGAAATGCCTGATGTAAGCCCTAATAATCCAAAGTATAAACTATTTATCAACCTCTGGAAGCGACTGCCGGTTGGGCTTTCCAAAATCGCAGGCCCCTGGCTGGCTAAAAATTTGGGCTAGAGAAAACCTTTCACCGCACCACCAGACGCGCCACAGGATCCGACCAGGAATATCCTCTTTCGTTAAAATTTCAGACACTGTTTTATCCTCTTAAAGAATAAAGACTAAGCTTCTGTGATTCCATCCAGCTTTTTAAGCTGAGAACGTTTTCTATAGATTGTTGAAGGATTGACCTCCAAAAGCGAAGCCGCTTTAGGTACATTATTATCACAGAGTTGCAAAGCACGCTCAATCGCCACAAGCTCCATCTTCCAGAGCGGCAAGACCGATTGATTCACCTCCGACTGTTGTACCGTCGATGAAACCATCGCCTCTTCTTGAGGTGGAAATGGATCATTTTTCACCCCTGATTTATAAGTCTCCCCCGATAGCGGCATCGGCAGCATGGCGGGTAAGACCTCTCCGCCCTGATGGAGCACAACAATCTGGCGAATGATATTCTGTAGCTGACGTATATTTCCAGGCCACTGAAAAGAGAGCATTTTCGCTTTGACCTCAGGATGAAAAGATTTAAATGTCTTCCCCTCCTCCTTGGCATATTTTCTTAAAAACTGTTGCGCAATCAACAGAATATCACCATCTCGCTCACGCAGCGCAGGAAGGGATAAAGGAATTACATGCAGGCGGTAGTAGAGATCTTCTCGAAAACGCCCCTCTTTGACCTCCTGCCAGGGATCTCTGTTGGTTGCACAGAGAATGCGTACATCCACCTGTTCTGTTTTTGTACTGCCCACCTTCTGAAATGTTCCTGTCTGGATAAAGCGCAACAACTTGCTCTGAAGCTCCAGATTAAGTTCACAGATCTCATCTAAGAAGAGCGTCCCCTTATCGGCTTCAGTCGCCGCCCCCACCCGATCACTCACCGCGCCTGTAAAAGCACCGCGCACATGTCCAAAAACTTCACTCTCTAAAAGATTCATCGGAATGGCCGCACAGTTGATCGCCACCATCTTTTTATGCGACCGACTACTCTGGAGATGGATCGCTTCCGCACACACCTCCTTTCCCGTACCACTCTCGCCCGTAATAAAGATGGTCGCACGACTATTTGCCGCACTCTCAATAATCCGATAAACCCGCTGCATCGGTAGAGAGGCACCGATGAAACCATGAAAACGTTTACGATCAAACTGCTTGCGATAGACATTGATAATCTGATTGAGTTGCCGATTCTTCAACGTATTTTTAATGGTGACCAAAAGCCGATGGGCTTCAAAAGGTTTTTCGATAAAATCACACACCCCCTGCCGCATCGCCGCCACCGCCAGATCGACAGAGCCGTGTGCTGTAATGATGATCACCTCCGGTGCATTGGACCACGTTTGAATCTCTTTTAAAATATCCATACCATGGATATCCGGCAGTTGCAGATCCAAAAGAATCAGATCAATTTCTTGTTCTTTCAGCCGTTTAAATGCCTCAGCCCCTGTTGTTACATGATAAGTTTCCCAAGGTGTCTTACTTAAGTACTCCAGATAGACTGCCGCCATGGCCTCACTATCTTCAACCAGCAGAAGCGTTGAAGGTTCCAGATCATCGATAACCATATCCATTATTAAACATCCTATATTTTAAAAAAACAGGCTTCTCTTTTGACCTTAAAGTCCATCGCCTCATACCTTATTATTATGGAACCATATTGTTATTTAAAGCAAGACAATTGTCTAAAGAATCAAAGTTTTCTCTCACTTCAAAGAGACCATTCAACGCAGACCAACACCGCCCCTGTTTTACCAAAGATAAACTGATAGACAAATGTTTGTCATTTTGACATTCTCACAATCAAAAAGCGCGCACTTAAAAAGAAGAGATCAGTGCTCTTTTTTCTAAAAGAAGAGCAGATCACCGATCCCTTTTGGTCTCATCATAAAAAAAGTCTGCACACGCTGATTTTTTTTCATGATGGCACAAAAAAAGTTGTTTTTCTAAAAATGTTTCCAGAACAGCATGATATGTTTTTTATCATAAAAACTTGTTTTTTCTTAAGAAGATCCAACCCATCTAAAAATGAATAAAAAGCCAAGAGAGATGTCAGAGTGGTTTCTGAATTGCTACCTACATAGGACATAAACGCTGTTAAAGATTTTTTAACTTAACATAGAGATCCATAACCTCCCACAGGAGTTTGAAATGCCTGAGACTTCCCAACCCACACCTACTGAAAATTCTGAAATTCCTCTGCACTTAGTCACCGATTTCAGACCTTTTACCCAGAATGAAGAGATGGATGAACCTTTCAAACCTTTCTCCATGGCGCCTGCTGAACTGGTTGAAGATGATGATTTTTTTGATTCACTCTTTCTCACCGATGCGCTGTTTGATGATTAATATTCTTTAAAGATTAAAGAGAAAAAAGGCCCACTTTTAAAGCGGGCCTTTTTTTGTTTAACAAAGATTAAGCATCAAAAACGCTCGAACGTATTATCCTCATGGTGCTCCAGCATGGGAGGCGCACCACTCGCCGGAGTCGAACGCGTCGGTGCAGGTACCGCTGTACGCGGTGCTGGTGTTGGACGTGATACGGGGGACGATGCTGGTGCTGCCTTTTTCTGTGCCATCCCCCCAAACTTAAAGAAGGCCACCTGATCCTGCAACAGACGCGCCTGCTCGGAGAGTCCCTGTGCGGTCTGAGCCATCGATTCAGTAGAGGTCGCATTCTGCTGAATGGTTTGATCCAACTGCTGTAGAGCATTATTGATCTGTCCTGCCCCTTGATTCTGCTCTGTGCTGGCAGCAGTGATCTCCTGTACCAATTCGGCTGTTTTCTGAATATCAGGAACCAGATTGTTGATAATCCCACCAGCCTTTTCAGCAACTTCTACACTAGAAGAAGAGAGGTTGCTAATTTCGCCTGCCGCAGTTTGACTGCGTTCCGCCAACTTACGCACTTCAGCGGCCACCACCGCAAACCCTTTACCATGTTCTCCGGCCCGTGCCGCCTCAATGGCGGCATTTAAAGCGAGCAGATTGGTTTGCCGGGCGATCTCCTCAATAATTGAGATTTTATCTGCAATCTCTTTCATCGCTGTGACCGCCTGGGTCACCGCTTCACCACCCTCCTGAGCATCTTTAGCCGCCTTAGCAGAGATACTTTGGGTCTGCTGTGCATTATCCGAGTTTTGCTGAATGTTCGCGGTCATCTCCTCCATGGCCGAGGAGGTCTGCTCCACAGAGGCCGCCTGTTCCGTTGCACTCTGAGAAATCTGACGTGTATTCTCATTGAGCACCTCACCATCATTGGCCACGGCATCAGAAGCATCACGCACCTGAGACATTGTATCACGAAGTCTGGCCGCCATATCACTCACCGACCTGAAAAGCGCGCCCAACTCATCCTGTGCTGAATCCGTGCAAACCACATCCAGTTCACCATTGGTCATTTTGATTAGCGTGCCACTACATTGGCTCAATGGAGCAGTCACACTCCTTGTTAAAAGAATCGCCACAACAATCGCAATAATTACCGCAACAATCACAATAGCGACAGTCAATTGCAGCGCTTGAGCGCGTTCCTGTTGCGCCTTACCATAAAACTCCTTCGCTTTCCCTTCTGCAAAATCGATAAAACCCCGCACCGAACCATTCAGTTTAGCCACATGGCGCGCGCCCTTCTCTTTTGTAATCGCTGCAGCCTCCACTCGTTTGCCTTGCCGCATCAATTGCGCCACCTCATCCCGAATCGGCTTCCAGTCGGTAAAAAGCTGTTTGAGTTCATCCACTTTCGCTCTGGGGCCTAAAAAACGTTCATAAATAATATCAAAATCACTAAAGACCTCTGATTCATATTTCGCCACAACCCCTAAAGCCTTATCAATCCCCTGACCGTTTTTAGCCAAAGCGACATCTTTCATGGAGCGGTGCATCCTGACAATATTACCCTCAATTTTCAGCATGGTGGTGCTCACCACATAAGGGTGTCGATAGAGCTTACTGGTCAATGCAGCCAAACCATCCATAAAGCTATAAGCGATATAGCCCAATGCCAGGATTATCACCACCAACAATCCAAGCGCGCCCCCCATACGTGGCCCTACGTTAAAATTTCTGATCATTGTCTCCGCTCCCTCTATATAATAATAGTAATTTGCGAAACATGAGAAACATGAAATTGTTTTATATGTTAATATATTTTCTCTTGTTTTTCACCCTATATTAAACATAACCCTCGCACTTTCTTAGAAAGATAAGGAGATAAGGCCAGGAAAAAGAATGTACCATTTGCCATTTTTTGTCGAAAACAACATGTTATTATGGGTTAAATACATAAACCAGGTTCCACATCCAAGGTAACGCTAAAAATATCAAAAGCCGTGCTCTTTTAATCGATTTGATTTAATAATGTTTTTTGCTTCTCTTAAAAGAAAGAGATAAAATACTTCTAGAAAGGTAACGCCATTCAAAAACAGATCAGTTCAAGATTTATAAAAATCCATGTCCAACCCTGCACTGCTCCACCTCTCTGTTCCCGGCCTTCAACTCTGCATTGCTTTAGAACAGGTCGAACAGATCCTTCCACTCATGGCACCAAAAGCGGTTCCTAACGTCCCCCGTTGGGTTCTTGGATTGATCAACTACTATGGTATCAGCATTCCTCTGATCGACCTCGCCTGGCGCTTAGGGATAGAAGTTCAAGAAGAACTCTCCATCGAAGCACCCATTATCCTCTGTCACTACAAAAATTCTCAGATCGCTCTTGTTGTCGAAAATGTCTATGGCATTCTTCGTCCCCCAAAAAAAAGCATCATGATGACCGATCTTTTTGATGATCCCACCACCCCCTATACCGGCGTCATCCATCCCAAACCAGGCGAACTGGCCATGATCATCAATCTCCATCAACTCCTGGATCAAAACATCTTCTCCAATCCCCCTCCAATCCAACCCACCTTCTCCATACCGCCACATCTAAAACACCAAAACAGCTTAAGGGATGAACTTAAACAATGAAAAAACAGATCATCCTGGATAGCAACTGCAAAAAAAAACTTCTCGCACTTGTAAGAAAACATCTTGGCATTGTGGTCTTTCCCCACCAGATGGAACATTTTAATTCCACCATTAAAGAGGCGTGTCAACGGTTAAACCTCCACTCCTGCCAAGCATATCTCTCTCTGCTGCACACCGATAAAGAGATCTCAGACGAGTTCGCCCACCTCATTCCCCAACTCACCGTTGGTGAGAGCTACTTCTTCCGTGATCGCGAACAGTTCGAC
>JBQGBW010000162.1:0-7231 GCA_052043475.1 Magnetococcales bacterium HHB-1 | reverse complement strand
TTTGGTCAGCAACCTCAACAACAGCAACAAAACTTTGGTCAGCAACCTCAACAACAGCAACAAAACTTTGGTCAGCAACCTCAACAACAGCAACAAAACTTTGGTCAGCAACCTCAACAACAGCAACAAAACTTTGGTCAGCAACCACCAATCCATACAGCAGAAGATCTGTACGGTTAAGGGATGGCCATGAAATGTTCAGAACAGCAATTGCGCTCCTGGTGGCGTGAAAAGCTAGATGATTTAGAAAAAGGAGTCCTCCCTTCGTGGGAGGATCCTTACTGCTCAAATCATATCGTCTTTCATCCCCCAAATGGCGGTCGTTTTCGAATAAAAAACTGCACATACCGTTTTAAAAGTTTCAGTCGCGACATGCGCAATACTTTTAAGGCGCCAACGCAACCGAAACAAAGGTCTGTACCGTTGCGACGTTCTAAAGCTTCGGCAGATGCAACGATTAGCCGCATGATCTTGGACGATGAATTGCCCAATGCGGCGAATATGGCCTGGTTGCGTAAACGTCCGCTTCTATTTGCTCGCATAAATCCTATATGTGCTTCAGCAGCATTATTGAACGAAATCAAGCCGATGGCAGGTATGCAAATCTTAACGGCTAAGGACGATTATACCTTCAAAAATAACAATAACTTGGCTATTGGTTATTGCCGCAGAGGTGTATCTCGATCTGGCAACGTTCTTAAAGGTTGGGCTGTTGTGCATCTTGGTTCTGGTCTAGCCATCTTAGATCACCAGATTTTGCGCCACACAAGAAAAGAAGCAATAGATTACGCTGTTGCTATGCTGGCCGAATCTTCAATCAGAACAGATGCACCTGATATTCCTCAAAAGAAATTAGCAGAGATGTGGTTTTCTGCAATGGGAGTTGAGGATTTTGATTATGCGATCTGGACAAAAGATTGGGGGGTGTTATGACCATTCATATTGACTTTGAAACCTATTCAGCAATCGACCTACGTAAGGTTGGTGTTCATCGCTACGCAGAGCACCCGACAACAGATATCTGGTGTGTCGCCTATGCGGTAGATAGTGAACCTGTACAACTCTGGACTCCGGGTGATCCTTGCCCAGAGCCAATCCAACAGACAGTGCAGCAAGGAGTTTTTGTTGCACATAACGCCCATTTTGAAGTTACCATCTGGCGCGATGTTCTCTGCTCAAAACACGGCTGGCCAGAACCCAAGCCAGAACAGTGGCGGTGCACTATGGCGATGGCCATGGCAATGTCCTTTCCCGCCTCTTTGGAACAGGCTGCTATGGCCGCTGGACTTGACGTTCAGAAAGACATGAAAGGCCGTGCGCTGATGCTCCAAATGAGTAAACCAAGGCGTGTAGAGAATGATGGAACAATCACCTGGTGGGATGATGATGTTCGCAAACAGCGGCTGTTCGATTATTGCAAACAGGATGTGGAGGTAGAAAGAGCCCTGGAAAAGCGTCTGATGCCTTTGAGTGCCGCAGAACAGCAACTGTGGCATCTAGATCAAAAGATTAATAGGAGAGGCGTTCATATTGATGTCCTGGCAGCAGATGCTGCAACTAATCTGGTCAAAATATCGACCAAGAAGCTCAACAACCGTATGCGAGATCTGACAAAAGGCGCAGTAAAATCTTGTAACCAAAGCGCGGCATTGATCCAATGGCTGCAATCTCAAAATACCAAAACATCTAGCGTTGCCAAAGCGGAGGTTACCGCATTACTCAAAGATGAAACGTTATCTCCAACTGTCCGCGAAGCTTTAGAGTTACGCCAGGAAGCCGCCAAGTCTTCAACAGCCAAATTAAAAAAAATGCTAGAAGTTTCTGGCGAGGACAGCCGTGCTCGTGGCCTTTTCCAGTATCACGGTGCTTCAACGGGCCGTTGGAGCGGAAGATTACTTCAGACTCAGAATTTTCCCCGCCCTTCCTTAAAACAATCCAGTATTGAAGATGCATTAAAATTTATCTTTCTAGAGCATGCGGATGCTATCGAGATGATCTACGGTCCCGTCATCGATGTCGTCTCTTCTTGTCTACGTGCCATGATTACCGCCGCTCCCGGTTACGAGTTTATTGCAGCGGACTATTCGGCGATTGAGGCTAGAGTCGTAGCCTGGTTAGCTGGTGAAGAGAGGGTTCTGGAAGTATTCCGTGGCCATGGTAAAATCTATGAGCATGCTGCTGCGGGTATTTACGATGTCAACATCGATGAGGTTACAAAGGATCAAAGATTCATCGGAAAAATTAGTGTATTAGCGTTAGGATACGGAGGCGGAGTAAAAGCCTTTCAGTCCATGGCCAAAGCGTATGGCGTTGATATCGATGCTAAAAAGGCGGATGAAATCAAAACGGCTTGGCGCGAAACAAATCTTCGAATTGTGCAGTTTTGGAGCGATCTGGAGAATGCCGCTGTCAGAGCTATTCGGTATCCGGGTCAAGTTTTCCGAGCAGGTCGAATTGCATTTCGAGTCAACGGTCATTATCTCTGGTGCCGCCTCCCTTCAGGAAGATTGCTCTGCTACCCATATCCGTCTATCGAGAAGAAAGAGACGCCCTGGGGTAAACTGAAATCGATGGTGGTTTTCAAGGGCGTAAACTCGATCTCTAGAAAATGGGGTAAACAACATACTTATGGCGGGAAACTGGCGGAAAATGTGACACAAGCGGTTTCCAGAGATCTTCTGGCCGAAGCTTTAGTCCGCCTGGAAACCAACGGATACCCTGTTGTTATGCATATCCATGATGAAATTGTCTGCGAAGTACCTGAAGGCACTGCTGATTTGAAACTGTTTGAAGCGTTGATGGCTGCAACTCCCTCATGGGCTGAGGGACTTCCTGTAAATGCCGAAGGTTGGGTTGGTAAAAGGTTTCGGAAATAGTTATGTCCAAAGAACCAAATAAGTTGGATCATGCGCTCTCTTTAGCCTCAATGGGGTTTCGTGTTTTTCCTTTAGAGGCTAACGGGAAACGTCCTTTGATTGATGGGTGGCAACGTAAAGCCAGCCAAGATCCAGAGCGTATCCGTGGGTGGTGGGTGTGTATTGTTACGGGATGGGTGCAGGACTATAACATCGGTATCACCGGAGGGTTGTTTGTTGATATCGATCAGAAAAACGGCGTTAACGGTCAGCAATCCTTAGAAAGCCTGATTGCCCAACACGGCTCATTGCCGCTGACACGCCGCGTTCGTACCCCAAGTGGTGGAGAGCATATCTATTTTCACGGTAATGAGGCCATTCGTAGCTCTGCTGGAAAATTAGGGCCTGGACTCGATATCCGTAGCCAAGGAGGCTATGTGGTGGCGCCAGGCTCCTCCATTCATGGTCAGGCTTATACCTGGATTGATGAACAGCACGATGTGGCTCCGTGCCCTGAATGGCTAATCAATCAGCTCCAGCAGGTTTCTGGCATTGACGAAAAAGCTGTTTCAGTTGAATTGGATACATCGGTAGCTCTTGAGCGGGCTACCCATTTCCTTAATAAGGAAGCTCCCTTAGCGATTGAGGGTAGCGGTGGTGATGCGACAACGTACCGTGTTGCTGCATTGGTCAAAGACTATGGCGTTTCAGAGGCGCGTTGCCTTGATCTGATGATCAGCCTCTGGAATGAGCGATGCTCCCCGCCATGGAGCCCTGAAGAGCTTTCAACCAAAGTGACCAATGCCTATCGGTATGGTGCGGCTTCGGTCGGTATCGCTTCGCCTGAAGCGGATTTCAGCCCTGTTCAGGCTGCGGATGATCTATTAGCACCTCAGTGGATAGAACCTTTTGAACCAATCAGCCTACCGCCTAGGGAGTGGGTTCTCGGCTCTCTTCTGCTAAAGAAAAATGTTTCCGTATTGGTTGCTCCACCATCGGCAGGAAAATCAACACTCACCCTTTTAGCTGCGGTGGCTATTGTTGCCGGTCGTGGTGATCTGATTGGCATGGAGCTGCATTGTCGAGAAAGAGTTTGGCTTTATAATAATGAAGATGATGTAGAAGAGATGAAACGTCGGCTCTCGGCTATTCTCAACCATTTTAAGTTGACATGGAAAGATCTGGAGATTGAAGGGCGAATTGGGTTGGCCATCAATAGTGGAGAAAACCGACCCTTGACCGTTGCCCGAAGATCTGTTGACGGGAAAAGGCTGTTGCCTGCTGATGCCAGGCCAGTAGCTGAATTTATTCATAAGAATCAAATCGGTGTGTTAATCGTCGATCCTTTCTTGGAATCCCATGAAGCCTCTGAAAACAGCAATGAAGAGATTAGCCGGGTAAGTCGCATTTTCAGAGCCATCGCCAAGAAAACCAACAGCGCTGTGATGCTGGTTCACCATTCGAGAAAAGCGCAACAAGGCTCTTCTGAAGGCCACACAGGTAATATGGATTCAGCCCGTGGCGCTTCGGCTTTGATGGGCGTAGCTCGAATAGCCAATACGCTCTATACCATGAGCCCTAAAGATGCCAAACAGATGGCCATATCCGAAAAAGATCGCTATCGATATGTCCGCCTTGATGATGCCAAAGCCAATATGACTCTGATGAGCCATAAACCTAAATGGTTTAAGAAGGTTTCGGTGAAACTGCCAAACCAACATAGTAAAGAAAATCTGTCCTTTGATGAGGTTGGCGTATTGGAGCCTGTGAACTTAAGCAGCATTGAAGTTACAGAGGAATTATTGGCAGAACGCCAATCAGAGGAATTGGCATATGATGTGATCGCAGTTATGGAGAAGGACGAAGATTCAGTTGCTGCATTCACGTTGGTAAAAAGATTAATTGAAAGGAACCCAATGTACCGCGATAAACAGGCCCAGACTCTGACCAATGACGTTATCAACGTGTTCCGTGATCGTAGGCATTTTAATGGATACGGATACCAGTTTATGCAGCTAAAGAAGGGTAGAAATAGGCGTGTCATCCAACAAATAAAAGAAGATATTTTAGAGGCTGAATGATGTTTAAACAATGTTTAAAACAAGAATGTTTAAGATGTTTAAGAAACCCCTTTAAACATTAAACATTCTAAATATCAATAGGTTATATGCTAATTTAATGTTTAAGAATGTTATTTATTAAACATCGGCAACTATTTGATTTTTATAATGTTTAATGTTTAAGAAATCTTCCCCCCTAAAGGGGGGGGATATATATCCCTCTCCCCCGCTTTGGATAGCGGGAGAGGATACTATCCCTTTGGACTTTTCATCTAACAGCTAAAAGTATGTGCTATGAGGGCGAATAATACAATGACTATTATGACAATTGACCTTGGAATGAAAACGGGGTGGGCTATTCAGCAAGAGAGTGGATTAGTCACCAGTGGAACGATCTCTTTTAAGCAATCACGCTTTGAGGGAGGCGGTATGCCTTTTTTGAAATTTCACGATTGGCTGGAAAAGACGCATAAGCTCTTACCCGTTTCAAGAATCGCGTTTGAGGAGGTGCGTCGCCATATTGGAACGTCCGCAGCCCATGCCTATGGGGGTTTCCTTTCTCAGCTAACATCCTGGTGCGAAAAAGAGAAGATTCCTTACGAGGGGATTCCTGTGGGCACAATCAAAAAATCCATGACAGGAAGAGGCAATGCGAACAAAGAGGCGATGATAGCCGCTGTACAAAAACTGGGATATCAGCCCTCAGATGACAATGAGTCTGACGCATTGGCCATTCTTCATCACATTTTGCTACGGAATGGTGATGGGCTACCTTTGAAAAACGGGTAGTATGGCCTCTATATGGCAAAATATCGCACAAATTTCTAATTTGGCTATCCATGATAGTGTTGAGAAGAAAATATCAAAATACGGCCTTATATGGCGAAAGGAGGGTGGTTGTGGAACCGATGACTCAAGAGACACTTCAAAAAATGTTGAAACGGTGGGGAGTATGGAGCCGATCAAGGAATGATTCTCCTGCATGGCCAAAAAAATCCATGACGGCAGTTGTGATGGAGTCATCAGGACACAACTCCCCTCGGTATTTTGGTCCTTCGGTTGAAAAAGATTCTGTAAGTGAGTATATCCAAGATCAGGTTGAGCAACTTCGAAAAGTTCTCAGTAGCGATGTCAGAGCCTTAGAGTTGAAATATATTTTTGGCTTATCAACCAGAAAAGCGGCTCAGAAACTGAGTGTTACCCATACCACGTATTGCCAATTGATCATTCGTGCTGAAGGATGGTTGCATGGTGCTTTGAGCCGCGATTATGAAAAAATGCAGTAGCTTGAATTTTTTTCATTGCGAACTGTACACACAGAAGTATAATGATTTGTATAGTCTGGAAAGAATTGTCAGACAGTAATCCCGCTCGATACATAATCGAAGCGGGATTTGTTTTTTGTGGAGCGCTCTTGATGAAGGATGAATCTTCCACTGAAAAACTCTCAGATGATGAAAGGCAGCCATGTGAAGTGTGGAGCCGTGTGATGGGTTATCATCGCCCCGTATCCGCCTTTAACCCTGGTAAACAGAGCGAATATGCAGAAAGGAAGCTGTTCAAAGAACCCAGCATAATGGACAAAAAGTAGCCAAACAACATTTTTATTATTTTTCTAAACAGCCCGCCTGGAAAGCACTCCAGAGCGGGTTTTCTTTTGCTAAGGAGAGAAGATGTTCGACGCAACCCAACACGGTGAACAGGTGGCCACACAAATCAACCTAGAACGGATGAAAGAACAGCTCAGTCAACACGAAGGGTTAAGACTTAAACCTTACCGCTGTACTGCTGGAAAACTGACTATCGGTGTGGGTCGCAACCTAGATGATAACGGAATCAGTAAGGCTGAAGCGCTACATCTTCTGGGAAATGATATCAACCGCGTTATCAGTGAACTCAACAACTCCTTCCATTGGTTTGAGACGCTGGATGAAATCAGAAAGCGCGTGTTAATCGATATGGCTTTCAACCTCGGTATCACTACTCTGCGTCGCTTTAAGCGTATGTTACGGGCCGTTGAAGCTGGGAACTATCCCCTGGCGGCCAAAGAGATGCTGGATTCCCGCTGGGCCAGACAGGTTGGCCGACGTGCTACCAAACTTTCACAAATGATGTCCACAGGAGAGATGCAATGGAAAAGAGTGTGATTCCAACCCTTTTACGTCGATTGAAAGAGCCTTCCTCTTGGGGAGGCGTGGCCGTGTTGTTGATGGCTTTTGGCTTTTCTCAGGAAGAAGCCAGCGCCGTTATGGAACTGCTCACCGCTGCTGCGGCTGCCGCCTCAATCTTTATGACAGAGAACAGAGACAGTGGAGA
>JBQGBW010000161.1:0-7362 GCA_052043475.1 Magnetococcales bacterium HHB-1 | reverse complement strand
TCAAAGACGATCACAGAAGAGGACGTTGCGCCTTTTAAGCACCCAATGTAAAAAGGGCAACGTTCCCACCCAAAAACTTCTGTTCGTCTTTGACCCGACCCCAATGATCTGTTGCGCTTTGTCTGGATATCGTGATCGGAAGAAAAAAAACATAAAAAAAAGGAATATAAAATGCCTTGGGTGTTTTTTAAGCTATTATACTCAGAGACTTTGCGTACTGACAACCCTTAAATCTCCTAAAATGAAAAAAAGCATCATTATTACCTTCTATCCGAATAGATCACCCTTTTTGTTTAGTCTATAATTGTTTTGAGTGCTTTTTTCCCATTGCATAGGCTTAGATAAATAAGTTTTCTAAGAGGGTTGCTCCTTTTTCATAGAGAACAGATGATTCATATCATCATTTATTCTAAAAGCGTTTGTATGGGCTTGTTTCAGGCCCCATAGGGCGTGTTCTCGAACCAGTGCCGAGTGATCTTGTGAGAGCGTTTTTAGGGCATCAATGGCTTGAGGCTCTGCCCAATTTCCTAAGGCCACCGCTAAGTTACGCATAAAACGTGCTCTTCCCGTTCTCTTTAAGGGGGAGTGACGGAAGATACGACGAAACGTCTGCTCATCCAGGGTTACAAAAGAGAGCAGTTGAGGGGCTATGAGCATGGGGTGTGCTTGGAGTTGTGTATTCTGTCCCGGTGGAGCAAAACGGTTCCAGGGACAGACCGCAACACAATCATCACAACCAAAAACCCGGTTTCCCATTAAAGGACGTAACTCTTCTGGTATTGATCCTCTCGCCTCAATTGTCCAATAAGCGAGACAGCGGCGGCTATCCAGATGATAAGGGGTTAAGGCTTTGGTGGGGCACGCCTTAAGGCAGCGCTCACAACGGCCGCAATGGTCAGTTTCTTCCTCATCTGGGGGGAGGTCGATGTTTAAAAAACACTCCGCTAAAAAGAGCCAGCCACCAAACCTGCGTGAGGTGAGCATGCTGTTTTTACCAACCCAGCCAAGGCCAGCCATCTGAGCTAAAGGTTTTTCTAAAACAGGGGCTGTATCCACAAAAAAACGCCCCATTAACTTTTCTCCTTTTAGGTATGGGGCGTGGGCTATTTTTTTAAAGAAGGCGCGCAATCGTTTTTTCAAAATAATATGATAGTCATCGTGGCGCGCATAAGCAGATATCCCTAGTGCATTTGGATGTTTTAGATAGTAGAGGGCATCACCAGGAGGGGCGTAGTTCTCACCGAGAACCATGATCGATTTTGTTGGTGGAAAAAGCTTTTTTGGATCTAACCTCTTCTCACGGTGGTTGTTCATCCAGTGCATATCTGCTTGACATCCACCATCCAGCCATGGCACCAGATGCTCATGATGTATGGGCGGCACAGGAAGGGTGAAGCCCGCCACGCTAAACCCCTCCTTAAGCGCTTCGCTTTTTAGCCACGCTTTGAGTTGGTGTGCTGCTTGGGGATAATCATGCTTTGAGGCGGGCATGATGAACTATACCGTTCCCATCTGGGCGTTGTTGGTGAGGGGAGGGACTTTTTTCTCTTTCTCCTGCCGCTTTTTCTTGATCATCTTATGTTGATAACGGTTATGCTTACCATACCCTTTGGTTTTAATCAGATTTTTACACTCCAGATGGCCACCGAAAGCCTGATTGAGACGCGCCAGCCAGCCCTTGACCTCTCCAGTTAAAGCTTCTGAGGAGAGTTGTGTCATATTGAGTACCAGATCCTGACGCTCTGTGGTCTCGATCAAAAACTTCTCGATATCTGTGATATAGCCGTTCTCTATGGCGTGGCGCCACATCCCTGTCTCAGGCTGCGGAAGCAGAAAACCCGCACTAGGATAAACCCCCGCTTTTAAACACATGGTCATGGTCTCTTCGATGGTTTCAACGCTCTCTTTAGGATAACCAAAGACCAAAGAGGTGTCGCTGATGATACCCACCTGCTGAAGAATGCGCGCCTGTTCGGCAAACTCTGAAGCCTTCATGCGTTTATTCATATCCTGAAGAATCTCTGCGTTGGCGGACTCCAGTGAATAGCCTAACGCGACGGCACCGGCTTGAACAAACTTTTCTGCAACGCGCAGACGGATGCTGCGATCCACGGTGCGACGACCAAAAAGATCTCCCCGAACCGCAGCGGTCCAGTGGACATTAAGATCTGCTTCAATCAGTTTATCGACAAATTTTTCTGCCTGATTCCACTTGTAGAAGGTCAACTCATCCCAGAATTCAATATAGTTTGCGCCATACTTCTTTTGATTTCGGCGGATCTCTTGAATGACGGACTCAGGCGAGCGGTGACGGTAGGGGTTGTGCCAGAACTCATGGTGACAGAAGGTGCATTTAAAAACGCATCCGCGTGCGGTGTTGACAGGCATCGCGCGGATCTCTTCCTGAGGGTAAAACGTGGTGGGATGGGTAAAGCCCGATTGGGATTGAAAATAGCGTTCTACATCAAAAATATCCCAATCGGGGAGGGGAATGCTGTCGATCTGTGCAATCCCTTGGCGTCTTCCGGTATGAACCGCCAATCCTGTGGATGGATGGCGAAAAACGATCCCTTCCACACCTTTGCCCTGATAGGTCGGTGGCAGGCCACGGTTGTGGTGTTCTACAGGTTGCAGGGGCTCATGAGGTTCGCCTAAAGGACGTCCCGTTGCTAAGGTGCGTAGCACCTCAACGATGGTGATATCCGCTTCGCCTAAGATGACGATATCGGCTTTCGTGCGATCAAAAATCACCTCAGGGATTGTGGATCCGACAGAGTTCCCTACGATTACTGTGCAGCCTGGCTGATGTTTTTTGATGGTTTCGATAAACCACTTGCTCCAGCGATAGTGGGTGACAATGGCGCCGAAGGCGATCACATCGTAGGTGTGTTTCTGGAGATACTTTTCAACGTCATCATCGGTATAGACGTTGATATCGATATCGAGAAAATCGAAGGAGAAACCCGCATTTTTCACCGCTGTCATCACATAGCCAAGCCCCACGGGAAGGTAGCGGTGGGTTGCTTTGGGGCGCAAACAGGGATTGACAAAAAGAATCTTCACACGTTCTCTCCTGCGGTTTTAAAGGGTGGGAAAAAATTTCTTCCATTTTAAGCCAGCAATACCTAGGTTAGAACATAAGAAAGCTTAGAAGCAAGCCTGTTTTAGGTGTAAAGAGAGGTGGATTGCGGCTTAATGGCGCTTTTTGTTAAACGTTCTCATCGATTACGTCGATTTCGTTGGTTTAAATAAAAGCAAATTTTAGGCCACTAAAATAACTTTTATATCATGTTTAATCTTCCTCCAGAAGATTCCAGTGCACGGCGGTTCCTTTTCGGATCTCTTTTCCCGCCTTTTTCCCCAAGAGAGTCTCTAAATATTTTGGTGGTAAGCCGCCGCCAGGACGGATGGCGCGCAGATTCTCTTTGGTAAAACGCTCCCCTTTTTTTACATCTTTAACAATATAGAGGGTTCGGCGGTAGTTTAAGGAGGGGATTTCTGCTGGTGTGGGGCCGTAGTGGATCTTACCTGTGGCCTGCCAGGCGTTTTTACTCTCTTTGACTAAAGCGCGCAACTCTTCGGGTTCTAAGGAAAAGGCAGAATCGACGCCACCATCATCACGACTGAGTGTGACATGTTTTTCGATGGCCACAGCCCCTAAAGCGACACCAGCCAGCGCCGCACCCAATCCCAAGGTATGATCCGATATCCCGATGGGGCAGTTTAGAAGGTTCTGCATGTGGGGGATGGTCTTGAGATGGCTGTTTTCTGGGGAGGCGGGATAGCTACTGGTGCATTTAAGCACAATAATATCCTGACACCCCGCCTCTCTGGCGGTGGTGACCGCTTCTAATATCTCTCCCGCGCTGGCAAGTCCTGAGGAGATGATCAGCGGTTTTTTGGTGGCGGCAACTCGGCGAATCAGGGGAAGATCAATATTCTCAAAGGAGGCGATCTTATAGAGCGGTGGCGAGAGGGTTTCTAAAAAATCCACGGCGGTGGCATCGAAGGGGGAACTGAAAGGGATGACGCCACGTTTGCGGCAGTGATCGAAGAGGGTTTTATGCCATGACCAGGGGGTATGCGCCTTCTGATAGAGTTGGTAGAGCGATTCGCCATGCCAGAGGCTTTTTGGGTCAGCGATATGAAAAGGGCCTTCGTTGAGATCGATGGTCATGGTTTCAGCGGTATAGGTCTGAAATTTTACTGCTTCTGCGCCCGCTTCGGCGGCGGCATCAATGATTGCTAAGGCGCGGTCCAGATCGTTATTGTGGTTGCCTGAGACCTCCGCAATAATGAATGGGGGTTGCGTGGCGGAGACTTCACGGCTCAAATTGGATACCGTATCGACAATATGCATGGTCTGCTCTTGGGTTATAGGGTGATCTGCCAGCGGGAAAAATGATCATCATGCGTTTTTTGATGAAAACCGGCATGTTTCGCCACCGCGATGGAGGCGGGATTTTCGTGGCGGATCTCTGCGATGACGGTGACACCCGCTTTAACCAGGGAGAGCGCCTCTTTAACCATCTTTTTGCCAATGCCCTGGCCTCTCCACTCTGGAGCTAAGGTCCAGGAGATCTCCTGCTTCGTTTCAGAGAGGATATCAAAGCGGATGGTTCCTAAAAAAGAGGGGGGATCTTCTGACTTGGATTGGGTGGCTAAAAAGAGTTGGCGTTTGGGGTTATCCAGGGTATCTGCCAGCCATATTTTATGCTTCTTCCATAAAACGGGCGCTCTTTGACGTGCCTGATTGCGGGTTTCAGGATCGTTGCGCCAGAGAAAAAGTGTTTTGGCGTGAGCCATTTTTGCAGGGATAAAGGTGATCTTTATAGCGTTCACTTTTTTTCAAACAGCCACCAGGTGAGGTTATCCAGTTGGGTTATTTTGCGCCAGAAAAAACCGTAATCGAGAATCTCCAGTTGCGGAAAAAGGTCGAGATAGTAACTGCCAAAGTCTCTTAGAAAGAGTAAATTTTCTTCACCACGGTAGGGGATCTGTCTGGGTTGGTCGGAGAAATACTCAATGCAGAGAAGATAGCGGCTGGAGACGCGATGGATCTCACGGCAGGAGGCTTCCAGTTGATTGGGGTGGATGTGAATTAAAACGCCACTGGTGAAGGCCAGTTCCACCGACTGATCTTCAAGGGGGATATGAGAGGCGACGCCATCTAAGATATCCTCTTGACTGATAAGACCATTCCCAGCCAAAACTTTTCGGCAGCCTGCATTGGGCTCCATGGCGATAAGGCGGCTCTCTATCAGGTTGTTTAAGGCGTGTAGGTTAACACCAATATTTGAGCCTACCTCTAAAACTGTTTTTGGCAATCGGCCGGTGAGGGATTTAAGAATACGGGCCCACATGGCGGTGCGTGCGCGAAGCAGGTTGGGATCTAAGTGATTTCTCTTAGTATAGATGTCGCCAAAATTTTGTTGCCAGTAGCTGAGTTGTTCGGTCTGTTGATAGGTCTTCACGGATAAATGCTCCTTGAGCCAAAGATTTGCTCTATTAAAAATAACGCTGTTTATTAAGCTGTTACTGCTTTTCTCTAAAAAAAGGCACTGATGTTGCTTTACCAGGATTAACCTAAAAAGATCATAGAGACCCTGCTCTTAAAAACAAGAGAAGCGCTGTTTTATTCGTCTGGATATTGAATAAAAATCCTAAAGAAAGGCATTGGGCGCGCTCTATTGTTATCTATTTTTAGAGTAGATTGATGCCGTGCAGGCGTTTAAAAGCAGAACCTTGAGTTTTAAAGATCATTTTTTAAGATCACTCTGCTCTCCTGCGCGTTTTAAAGAGGAGTGATGTTTGTTATGGGTATTCTTAATTTATCTTCCTTTTCAGATGATGCCAGTGTCAGTAAATCTCAACGTGTGCAGGAGGATCTTCACCAAAAGATACGGCAAGCCATGAGTAATCGTGCGATCCATCCCAGAAATGATACGTTGGCGATCATGGATCGTCAAATTGTTAACCTGCTTAGTCAGAAGATGCGCGAAATCTTCCATGATGCTGAAAAAGCCTGGAAAGGTTCCGCCTTCAGTTACCATAACAGGAGTGCGCGTAAAAATCTTCATTTTTATAAAAAGTCAGATGAAGATGGTAAGTTTCACGCATTAACGCGCCAGGTGGCGAAAACGTTTAATCTCAGTGAGCAACTCTTAAGGGCTGTGGTTGCTGTGGGCAGTGGCTTTGATCCTAAGGCGGTGAGTGAGCAGGGTGAGCAGGGGTTAATGCAACTCAAACCGCATGTCGCCAAGTATTATGGTGTGAAAGACGCTTTTGATCCAGAAGCCAATCTTATGGCGGGGGCCGCTCTATTAAAACAGCTTCTGGACCGTTATCGCGGCGAGGAGATCCTGGCATTGGCGGCTTACCGGTGGGGAATACGTAATCTGGAGAATAATACAGAGAACCTTCCTTTAGAGACGCGAAACTTTGTCAGTGAAGTGCTCAATGTGATTGAAGATTAGCGCTCAATCCATCACAATAATTACTCCTTTTCCCTGTAAGCCGTCTGTCTGTTTCCACCACTGTTGCAGGCGGTCCGCCTGACGGTTGCTCACAATGATCTCTGTGCGGGCCTTCCCCCAGCTTCTCAATGCTTTAACCACCAGAGGGCGATCTCCCACACGGGGGTGGTTTTGGGCGAGAAAGAGATCATTCATGAAGAGCGAGACCAGATTACCCTCTCTCTGGGCTCTTAATCTTTGCTGTCGGTTGGGATAGATGACGCCCCCCCGGAGGCGGCGGATGTTGGGGCTTAATGAGGGAATAAAACGCGAACCTCTGGCATCGATCACAAGACCTGTGGGCTGGATATCGATTGCGCCACTTTGATCCAGTTGATTGCTGCTTTTCTGTGCGGCTTTTGCCGCGAGACGCTGCTCTAACCGATTCACTCTTTGTTCCATCTTCTCTAAGCGCTGTAGCCACAAAGAGGAGGCGGTTGATGCTTCGGCTGAAGCGATCAGACTGGGGAGGTGATCTAAAGCAGAGAAGAGTGCTTTAAAGCCTTTCTGTAGATAGGAGGGCTGTCTCATGTTGGAGAATTGGGGCAGACTCTGCCAGAGTGAGGCCGCCAGAGCCCCCTGTAAGGGCAGTTGGAGGGTCACTTGACAGGCACCATCGGGCCATAGCTTTCGACCAGAGATGGTATAACCACGAAGCATGCCAGAGACAACGCTTTTTACATGATCATTGTGCATCATCACCTGACGGATATAGGTCTCTCCCACCACCCTTACGCCCTGTACCATGGAGAGCAGATTTCTCTGGGCCACCACCAGGGCTGCACGACACGCCATTGAGCCCGCCACCGTTGCGGGCATATTTGTATTGTTCGGTTGATAACCGCCC
>JBQGBW010000160.1:0-7451 GCA_052043475.1 Magnetococcales bacterium HHB-1 | reverse complement strand
GCATAGCGCAGGGTTAAAGCGGTACCACGGGAGTAGCTACTTCGCTGCAAAATCAGGGTAGCGTCGGAATCTGCCACATTTTTTCGTGTACGGTTTGGATAGGCCGCACTACGCATTTCACGCAGAGGATATTTAAGATCGATCTGGCCATCTTCCGCCTTACGCCCCTTAGGACACCAGCCACCACATTGAATATCAAAGTTTTTTGCAAAATCCAAAGCCGCACGATCAACGCCAGTCTGTCCCCCTGAAATTAATTTGCCAATCGACATGCACGCCTCCTGAACACCTCAATCGTTAAAAAGATAATATGCATAGGAATAAACAAGCAATCTGTATGCCATACTAATAAAACAGAAAACCAAAACAACCAAATCAATGGTATCAAAAACAACCTGAAAACACAAAACTTTTAACACCACACCCTTTTCTTTTTTTTGATCTTAAATACCGTGCAGGCCAGCCCCCTCTCTTTTGAAGGATTCTGATAAAAAAAAGCGCGACCAAATCGGTTGACATTTTTGGATCCTTTCTCCAAAATACAGATGCGCTCTTCACTCTTTTGAACCGCATATCAACGATGTCTCTTTAAATTAAAGAATCACGATTTATAAGGCTTCAATTTGATGATATCTCAAGAATATTCAAAATTCCAAGGAGTTCACCGATGGCCGATGTATCTCTAACCGACGACGCTCTGATCGCTGAACTCAAAAAGCGCTTCGATCATACCAAACAGACCCTCTATGATCTCCAGATGGTGACGAAAAAGTTAGAAGCCGTCAACAAAAAGCTGGAACAGTCAGAAAAGGTTAAAAGTACCTTTGTCTCGCATGTCAAAAATGAGATCAATAATCCCCTCACCTCCATTCTTGGCCTCTCTCAACAGATGCGCAGCCTGATCCGCTCTAATCCAGAGGTGGTCGAAAATATCGCCGATACAATCTACTCCGAGGCTTTCAGTCTCGATTTTCAGCTCCGTAATATTTTTGCGGCGGCTGAAATTGAATCTGGAGATACAGATCTGCATGTCTCCAACACCGATGTTTACTCTCTGATCAATGAGGCGGTCGATACCTTTGCCCACCAGATCAAACAGAAAGAGCTCACCATCAATCTTCCCACGCCCCCAGAATTCACACAATACTTTAAAACAGACCCTGAACGGTTACAGCTTATTTTTCATAACCTGATCTCTAATGCCATCGAATTTAATAAGCAACAGGGTACGATCACCATCAAAGCCAACTTAGAAGATGGCCAGTTTTTCATGACCATCACCGATACGGGCGTTGGACTCAGCCCCGAAGACAGTAAAAAAATCTTTGACCGCTTCCAACAGATCGAATCGGGAACCACAAAAACCCATAAAGGCCACGGTTTAGGCTTGAGCATTATCAAGGCACTGCTCGACCTCCTCGAAGGCCATATTACGGTGGCTTGTGAACTTAAACAGGGTTGCTCCTTCTCCTTAAAGATCCCTGAAGTTGAAACCGATGTCTCAGCAGATGCCTTTGCCATTGATGGCAACGAATTCTTCTTCGATGACGATCAGATTGAGGCTTTCTAGACCATGGTCGCAGGCGCTTCTTCTCTACGTAAAGCCAACCAGCCCTTTTTACTTCCCGGACAGCTCTTTGCTAAAGATGGCGACTATATGATCACGACGGTTTTGGGCTCATGTATTGCCGTCTGTCTCTGGGACCAAAACCGAAAAAGGGGCGGTATGAACCACTATAAACTCCCCTTATGGAATGGTGACGGTATTCCTTCACCAAAATATGGCAATATTGCGATTGAAAAACTGTTGGAAAAACTGCTCATGATGGGCTGCAATCCCAAAAGAATACAAGCAAAGATATTCGGCGGTGCCAATGTGATTCAAAGCGCCTCTGGTCTGCTCAATGTGGGGGAACGCAATATTCAGGTCGCTAAAAGCACATTAGCAGAGAAGAGGATTCCCATTATCGCCTCCGATCTTGCCGGAAACTACAGCCGAAAAATTCTCTTCAATACACAAGATGGCAGTATTCTTATGAAAAAAGCGAAACCACGCTAAGAGATCAATGCACCCATCTCTTCTGCTTGTTTATTCCCTTTAAAAATCTCCCGCAACGAACAAATAAACAGACTGGACACTAAAAGAAGAATCCCTAAAATAATCCAAAAGATACTCGATCCCATAGAGGGCGCACGCTCTAATACGGCATCCCGTGGATTTTCTGCGTTATAGTAGATCCTCACCGTTTTCCCAACAGGGTAACGCTCCACAACCCGGTCGGCAAACGCACGAAAGATAAAATCACGGGAACCAATACCAAAATCGATCCGACGACCAGAAAAAGACCCAACATTATCGACGGTATAATTAAAACGTATATGCACCCGGTGCGCCAGAGACATCCCCCACCCCACCACATAACTGGGCTCGACCTGAACCATTTCAACCTGCCCGTAAGCAGAGGGCCACTGTTCACTTTCTGATGCTTTGACAAAGGGATAGACCCCCATCACTAAAAAAGAGAGACCTAAGAAAAACAGCGTTGTATTCACTGCATAATAAAAAGGCCGAACGCGCTTCATGATGGATCGATACTCCTTTGAAAATCCATGATGCTTACCCATTTACATCTTTGCATATTTTTCGAGAAAAGGGTAAAAAAAACCAGTATCATTATTCAATAGCGTAGCATCTTTAGCCGCAAATAGCCATAAAGAGCTCTGCTCTTATAAGCACGTTCTCTCATTTTAACCAGGATAGACACACCATGAAAGGTTTCTCCACCGTGCTGGGAAGTACCGCCCTTGTATTCGCCATTGCCTGCATTCCCATCCCCTTTTATGGCGCCACACTCACCATCATTCCCTCCATCATGGCCGCCTTTGCCTTTGGCTCTGGTCTCTACTACGCCATCCTTACACTGATTCTTAATCTGGTTAATCTCATTTTTATGTCTCCCGTCATCTTCGCCAGCACAATCACCGCCTGGCGCAATGAACTCTGGGCGGGCGTGATCACCTTTGGTGGACTGATTATCGTTCAATTTTTAGCCGCCATCGTCCTTATGATCCTCCATAAGCGCCATAAAATCAGGCAGCGCTACGCTCCACGCCCTCCACACCATAACTGAAAGAGGCTTTTCATCAATCACTCTCTAACGATGCCTTATTGTTTAAAACCAACAAAAGCCTCCTCTATACCTTAAAGAACGCAATCAGGGCATGTTAATCATACGCATTGAATTCAGACATGCCCATCATCCATGAGGCGCATCCCCTGTTTTTCTGAACCAGATCGTATAAATCACTAAAGAATCAGCGAGCAGATGAAGGAAAGGAAAAACAATTTGTCGATTCTCAAAAGAGAGACCGTTCACCAGGTTCAATGTCTCTTTTGATAGCTTTTTCATCTCTGGAGTTCTGCCAATGGCGGACTGAAGTTCAGTGATACACGCATGCAAAAGCACATAGCTACTATAAAGCATCACAATATTATAGAGAGAAAACGCCAGAAATACAATTGTCACAGCTTTTTGTGTATCTTTTCTCAGTTCATTCTGGCCCGAGTAGATCCATCCCAGAATCGCCAGCACAACAACAGCATAAAAATTCCACAGAAAGTTGATACTATCAACTGTCTTAAAGGAGACATCAATCCAATCCATGATATCCATTTAGATTCTCCTGACTATTAAAGAATAATAAGATAAAATTATTAACGCAATTTTAGAGCTTATTAATATCTCAGCACACCCTTCTAAACAAGGAGAATTCTTAAAATTAAGATACAATCACTGAATCACAACATCCGGTGAATCAATATTGACCGTACCATCCACACGTCAAAAAATTATGCCACCGCCACATTATAGAGATCTCTGCAATTGGACATTCAATTCAAGCTCTAACAATTATCCTTCCTAAAAATCCTTATCAGGAGATGAAAGACATCTTCTTATCGATAAAGCAAAAATCGTGCTACTTCCTACAGACAAAAAAGCAAAGTCAAAAAGCTTAAACAAGTCACGCATAAACATGGTGTATAATGTAGTCACAAAAAAAGAGACGACCACACAAAACCTACACCCCTTCCATTTCATCTCCATCAAGAAAACTGGGTACTAAAACAGTACGCACATCATAGAAGAGATCTTTCATTCTTGCTCGCGAAAGACCATAATCACGCAAAATTTTTTCATCAAGCCCCGTCTCCTTAAAGTTATAAGAGCGTGCCAGATCCAACAGTTGCAACTCTGTGATACGCGAAATATGACTCATCACATAATCTGTAAACCGCAACAGAAACCAGAGCGAGCTATCTCCCAGTCCAGAAACATCAGATAGGTTATGTACATGATGATAACGGATCGCTAAAGAGAGATCTTCCGGCATGCCCCAGGAACGGGCGAGAAGAGAACCCACGAGGGCGTGATTGGTATCATAAGCCTCCTCTTCATATTGAATGATATCAATCGAGCGATTGGCATGCATGCGATAGAGATCAAGATAATCGGGAAACTTTTTTCGCATCAGAGGAATGGCACAATCATGAAAAAGAGCGGCCATATAGGCTTCTTCAGGAGAGGAGAGTGTTTTTAACCAGGAAGCCATATATTCAGCCACCTTCGCAGAGACGGTCATATAGTGCCAGATCACATCCATCTCTGAATCATTTTTCCCACCCAACGTCTCACGCAGTGCACCAACCACCACCAGACGCTGAAAATCCTTCATCCCCAACATGGCGATGCCATGACTCACCGACATAATCGGCATTTTACTGCCAAAATAAGGAGAATTTACCAACTTCAATACGCGCGCAGAGAGATGAGGATCTCGCTCCACCAGGTTAGAGATCACATTCACATCAGGATCCTTAGATTGCATCTCATTGATCACATCCATGACCACCTTCGGCTGCGAAGGAATCCCGATTTTACCAAACTGTGCCAACTCCTCCATGAATGACTCCTCAAAAAACAAAATCCCACATGATCATCCAACAAAAAATATAAAAAAGCGCCCACTCTTCTTATATTTTTTCTCATGTCAGAACGCAAGTTTTTTTATCATTCAAAGAGATCTATCCACTTTGTTTCACCTCAAAGTGCACGGCAAGCGCATGATCCATGGTGACCCGCCGTCCTAAGCCAAGAACGCCTTTGGCATTCTCCACCAGCATCAGTTCATCGCGATGCAAACGGTTCTGTTTTCCGGTCACAAAGAGAAGGTAGGTTCCATTGGTGCTTTGATCCACCACAAAAAACTTACCACGTCGGTATTCAATTTTTGCATGCACCCGGGACGCCATGGAGTCAGGCACCATAATGGCATTTTTACCCCGGCCTAAGGAGAGTGCAGGAAACTCTTTATTGAGTTCGATGGTTTTTCCCTGAAAACTGAGTTCCATCACCCAGTTTTGATCCGCGGAGCGCGAAAGGGTACGATCATCGATGATGGTGAGTTCAGAGACCTCTCCCCAGGTGAGTTCATAGAGTTCAACAGGCAGTGCTTTACCCTTGACATCGGTACGGATCAAAAAGCGAATATCCTCCTGGAGATCACGCTCCAACAGTTTTTTTGTATCCCCGGTCATGACGATCTGATCGGCCTTGGCCTGATTGACCATACGTGCAGCCAGGTTCACCGCATCGCCGAAGACATCCCCTTTCTCGTGGATGACGCCACCAAAATGAAAACCGATACGGACACGCAACGGCATACCCCAGGAGGGCGAGTCATGTTTAACACTCTCCTGCATCTGGACCGCCGCATGGGCCGCGTCACCCGCTGTGGGAAAGACGCACATCACCTCATCACCGATGGTTTTGATAACCTTACCACGAAAGTTTTGTGTCGTCTCAGTCAAGCTTTGAATGCAGCGTGAGGTCAAGGTACGGGCCTGCACATCACCGAGCTTATCATAAAGTCGGGTACTTCCTGCAATATCGGCGAAAAGAATCGCGAGATTAGTTCCTTTCACAACCGTTTCATCCCTGCTTTGGAGTTTCAGCGTTTTAGTCGATTTCTTCAGGTCTATTGGTCAATATTTAAACTATTGAAGAACATACCCAAGGATCGCGGTCACGTTATCTTTTCCGCCATTATTTTTGGCGGTCTGTATCAGTGTATCACAGATTTCGGGCAAATTATGCGGTGTGGCACGGAGGAGAATCTCTGAGATATCTCGATCTGGAATCATACCGTTCAATCCATCGGAGCAGAGCAGAATAATATCGCCCGGTTCCAACTCCTGGATTGTTGCATCCGGCATCACCTCCTGTGTGGGACCGATTGCCTGAAGAATAATATTTTGTGCAGGGGGAGAACCGGTGCCACCAAAATCTTTCCACTGTTGATAGATCGAGTGGTCACGGGTCACCTGATAGAGTTTGCGGCGATGGAAGCGATAAAAGCGGCTATCCCCCACATGAAAAACAACCGGCCGTGTTGCGGGTTCAGGGAACCATAATCCCACAACCGTGGAACCCATACCCGATCCCGGACGGTTTCCACGCTGTTCATTCATCTGGAATACCGTATCATTCACCTTTCTGGCAATTGATTTAATCCGGTTAATATAGGGGCTTGGGATATCATCGAGTGTCGGGCCATCAAGATCTTCGCCATCCATTTCAGCCAGGTTCATCGCCAGGGTCATATCGGGGTCCGCCAATGTGGCCTCGTCATCTTCTAAGCGTTCCTGATGAAACAGATTTAACGCCTCTTTGATGAGTTCCACAACCTTGGCACTGGCCACTTCACCGCTTTTATGTCCACCCATGCCATCGGCAACAAGGAGTAGATCAATTTGATGATCAATGGCAAAGGCATCTTCGTTCAATTTACGAACGCAGCCAACATCCGTTTTCCCCACCGCCTTAATACGGTTTGCGATAATCTTTTCCATGTTTTTCTGCCGACAATTCCAAAACAGTGTGGTTACGATCAAGCCGCAGTGGACACCTTACCGTGGCACAACAAAAAGCAACGAAGGTTGCATTAACACTTTAAACGATTATTCTATCATCAGCACCAGAAAAAATATACAGATATCAGGCGACTTTCAACAATTTATTTTGCCTGTATCACTCGAGCGCACGAATTCTTAAAAAGGATATAAAAAAAGGAGCAAGCCCTATGACCGACCTATCCCAAGCCCTGTTAACCCGTCCCAGGCGCCTACGTAAAAACCAAGCCATCCGCCGCATGGTAAGAGAGACCCATCTTCATCCAGAAGATTTTATTCAGCCTTTTTTTATTGTTCCGGGTGAAGGGGTTGAGAATCCTGTCTCCTCCATGCCTGGCGTGGCCCAATACTCCATTGATCGACTTCTCCATACCCTTGAAGAGATTGCGCCATTAAAACTTGGCGGCATCATTCTCTTTGGCATACCCGAAACAAAAGATGGCTGTGGAAGCGATGCTTATGCAGAACAAGGGATTATTCA
>JBQGBW010000159.1:0-7466 GCA_052043475.1 Magnetococcales bacterium HHB-1 | reverse complement strand
ATCTCATTGGGTTTAGCGCCCCGGAGACTTTGGCTTGATGATCAATCGAAGATCAATGCCAGAGCGGTTTCTGTGGCATCACTCCCCCTTCTTAAAACCACTTAGATGCGCTACTGACCTAGAAACTGGCGTTGATCATGCACTTTTCTGATTTTTCTTTCGCCAAATTGTGTCTCTGGGATAAATTCAAGCTGGATCTTTAAAAGACCTAAACGGTGGAGCACATCCATATCAAAGACTTCCGTTTCCAAGGTATGTTGTAGCTTCTCTTTTAGAGGGGCAAAGGGTTCTGCCAGGCGGAATGTGAGACGGGTATTTCCCTCTTTCTCAGAGATATCTTCTAAGATAATCGAAAGATAGCGGATCTCTTCATCGATATGGCGCAGTGCATCAAGAATCATTTGATGACGGAATTTAACGCCAGCTACCAAGAAGGAGTCGTTGGTGCGCTCGATAAATGTCAAGCGTGGTGTGGGCTCGCCACAGGGGCAGGGGGCGTTGGTAATGCGTAGATGATCGCCAACACGATATTTAAGTACGGGTTGCGTGGTAAAGTGATTGGTGGTGATTAATGCTTCGCCTGTGTAGGTATATTGATCCTCTTTTTTTGGATTGAGAAGTGTAATGGGGGTGAGTAAGGGATCATAGTGGCAGCCATTCTGGTGGTGGCATTCACCCGCCATACCACCGGTCTCTGTTGTACCGTAAAAAGAGAAAATTTTGCACCTCCAGTGCGATTCAATCTCTTTTTTGAGCGCCGGATGGAGTGCTTCTCCCATATGAATGATGGTTTTTATTGGTGCTTTATGGCGTGGCCAGAAATCACGAATATGGGGCCAGATACGAATGAGCAGGGAAGGGATGGTGAGGATAATCGTGGGGGCAAGATCTTTTAGGGGAGCGACCGATTTTTGGTAACGTCCGGTAAGATGAACAAAAGCACACTGACTCACACCCAATGTACGGGCGGCGCGGAAATAGAAATCGTAGATCTCTGATGCACCGACATCCATACAGATGAAGCGATCCTCTGGTGTAAATCCTGTGCGATGGAAGACAATTTCCGTAATTTTCTGTTCGGCCAGTTCATCCTGGGGGGCTGAGTAGCGTAGCACCGCTTGGGCTGTGGAACCGGAACTGTGATCACAGACAAAGAAGGGTGTTTTATTTATTTTTTGTAGCGCTTCTGCCTGTAGGATATCACGGTAGTGCTGTTTTTCTGTGGGAGGGAGTTGGTTCCAGAGTTGGGGGATATTTTGATTAAATGGGACACGGAAGCCTGTTTTCTCCAGAAGGGATCGATAATAGAGTGAATTTTGGTGCAGTTGAATGAGAAAATGGTGGAGTGGTTCCTGCCCATATGGTAGGAGGGTGACTTGATTATTGTGTGTGTACCATTGGGTGGTGTGTTGTGGGTCAGTCATTGGCAACCTTATTAAAGGAGGGGATGATCTGATGCATTCTACCATGGTTCAATGCGGGGACGGAGCATGTTTCTTTTGAGAATCTTTTGATAAAAAGGTCTGGCTGCACCGATTCGGGGTTGCTGCCAAAATCCATTGTATTGATTTATTGTGTGATGACTGTTTTGTATCGGTTGTGTAGTGAATGATTGAATAAAAAAGGTGATATCTCCTGTATAGTCGGGTTGATCATACTCAAAGAGCAGGCGTTGGCGTAAGCTTGGTAGCAGGCGTATTACAGGATTAGGATTTCTGCGACTATACTGATCAAGATGATGATGTGGAATGAAGTAGGGTGGTGGTAGTGTGGCTTGTTGTGCCAATCGGCTGTAGTAGCTTTGCCAGATTGCGCTCTGTTCACCACCCCAGTCGAGAAAAGAGCCAATGTGATATTGCGGTGTAATGATTAAACCCAGTTTCTGTTTCCATATTAGATCAAGGCGGCCATCAAAGGTAAAATCCTCAGAAAGAATAAAGATACGATCTCCGGTTTCATCATCCACCTTAGTAAGATTAAACTCCTCATTACGATAGGCCATACGGGCGAATATACCTTGCTTAAAATAGGGTTCCGCCTCTTTCTGGTTGAGAAACATCAGCGGCATATTACCGCCGGTAGTATCCACAAGCCAGATATTTTCACTGGTATGGCATAAGAGAATATGGTGTTCGATATGGGGTGGTGGGGGATGATTGCTATCCGGGGTCCACCTAAGCACCTGTTGTTTATAATCATCAGGTAGGGGATAGCGGTGGCAGAGCACATGATGTGTGGGAATCTTTAAGGCATCACAGAGAAACTTCAATGCCATACTTTTTTCAGCGCAAGTGCCACCCAATCCGGCGGCCATAGCGGGCCAGAAGCGGTGTCCTGCACGTAGCGGTGTGGTATCCCACAACCGGGAGATATTCTCAAAAGGTGCACGATGGAGCAGAGTTGCGAAGAGTAGAAGTATCGCATCGCGGGTGGGACCATCGAAGCGATGCATAAAATCCGGCAGAAGATCCTGAAATGATTTGATCGGTTGATTATATCGATCTTTAAATTGAGTCTGTGGCCAGTGGATGGTTTGATCCAGCGCTCTGCTTAAAGTGTAGCCATACTGTCTTAAGCGGCGTGTATGACGTGTTGATAGTGTCTCTTCAGAGGAGGAGGGTAGGGTGGCTTGAGGGAGAGTTGCCAGTATGTTTTGCAAAGGCAGTGTAGAGCGCATGAATCGTTTGTATCAAGATGATCGAACGGTGGTGATCTGGTTCTGCATCTTTTAGCTGTTTTCTGTCTCTTTGCGTTTAAAGACACCGCGATCGACTAACTGTTGTACAACCTGCTCAAAGGCGGCATGGGTTTGCAGAAAGGCTTCTGGAGTGAGTAGCAGACGCTGATGTGGTGTGGGGGGTGTGGTCTCTTCGTTCTGCTCTTCTGTACTTTTGACATCATGCTCAAAAAAATCGACACGGATAACGCCAGATTTAATGGCGATATTGGCGACACCATCGCAGAATGTGCTTTTCATGGTAGGTCCTTTCGTAGAGTGTATTAAAAAATTTACTGCTGACTAATTTAGCTTATTGATTTTAATTTGTATAGGTCTATGAAGCGTCGTGAGATTGGTTAGAAGCGGCGTATTATTCTTTTAGAACTTCTGAGGCAATTGAAAAATAGGATGATATTTAGGGAGGTATTAACGTACCTCCCCAAATCCTACGACGTGGTTATATCACGTTTAATGCTGATGAGACTTAATCTTCTTCACCTGATTCACCATCTTTGAGAACCGGCGTTGTCGATCTCGTTGTTGCCATACAGACTCTTTGAGATAGCGCTGCTCTCGCTGCAATTTGAGATAGTTCTCTACTCTTCTCATATCCAGCGTTCCTTTCTGCACTTCAGCCAAAACCGCACATCCTGTGGTTTTAACATGATCACAATCACGATAACGGCACTGGTCAGCCAAAGCCTCAATATCGGAGAAGACGGTTTCTAACCCCTGTTGATTTTCACCAAGGCGCAACTCGCGCATCCCTGGTGTATCAATCAGCCAGGTTCCATTATTCATCTGAAACATGGCTCTTACAGAGGTTGTATGGCGTCCTCTTTGATCCTGAGCCCTTATGGGCCGTGTAGCATGCACCTCCTGTTGTAGAAGTGCATTAATCAGCGTGGATTTACCCACACCAGAGGAGCCAAGAAAAGCGACGGTCTCTCCAGGTTGAATCCAAGGTGTGAGTTTAAGGCCCACTTTTGGATCACGTGCATCCATGGTGATCGCTACTGTTCCTGCACGCAGTGTCTCGCTTTGCGTACGAAACGGTTTAGGATCATCGATAAGATCTGCTTTGGTGAGCAGAATCACCGGTTGCACGCCCCCCTCATAAGCCAGAGCCAGATAGCGCTCTAAGCGGGAGAGGTTAAAATCGCGATTGCAGGAGGAGACAATGAACAGGGTATCAATATTCACCACCATATGCTGGGTATGTTTACCATGTCCAGAGGCTCTACGGGAGAGGCTTGAGTTTCTATCCAAGAGACGGATCGGCCGATCCTCTCTGTCCATCAATAGCCAGTCACCCGTAATGGGTTGCGCTTCATGGGGATATTGCAACCACTTTCCTGGTAATTTCAACTGGTGTGCATCATTCTCCCCCATAAGGGTTAACAGGTCACCATTTCTGCCGATCACCCGAACCAGGCAGCCTGAATCAAACTCCTCTATCGATAACTGTTGTTGAAAGAAAGGACGCAGATTAAACTTAGAGAGTGAGATAAAACGATTTGACACAACTTGAAACCTCGATCAAAAGATCATATAGATCGGGTTCCTTTTTTTTAAGAAACCCGGCTTTAGATTCATCAGCCGGGCAGACCAGATCAACTGGATTCTATTAAGTTTAAGATAACTTTTGAGATTCTTGATGACCCAGTAGCCCGGAATTGGGCACAAGTGCTAAACGACGCATAAAAACTCCATTTATAGTGAACTGTAAGGGGACTATCTTATATCTATGGATATAAATGTCAACAGATCATTCGATCTGTTTGAGGATCTTTAGAAAGATACTTTTTCAATAAAACTTAACTGAAGCAATTCTGGTGCCTAAATTAAACCTCCGATCTTTAGAAACGAAATCATTGTTTCTCTCCTTAACTGAAGAGAAGATGTAACTTTGCGTTACACCCTTGAAGAGGATACCATCCAAAAGATCAGCAGTGGTAAAAAGTGTGTGGGTTCTGCAAAACGTGGAATAGCCAGGCACCAACGTCTTGCAACGCCTACTTATACAGGAAATATCTATCCATGAGACCAGACTACGATCCCAACTGGCTCATAAATTATAAGGATAAAATTACAACAGCTGATAAGGCTGTTGCTCATGTACGTCCGGGTGAGCGTGTGTTTGTTGGTACTGGCTGTGGTGTTCCTCAAGCACTTGTCAAGGCATTGTGCCGTTGCTCGTCTCGTCTTGCGGACGTTGAAATAGCCCATCTTCTTACGTTGGGTGAAGCGCCTTACGCGGAACAAAAACTGGCGTCCTTCTTTTCAGTCAACAGTTTTTTTGTCTCTCAGAATGTTCGGCATATGATTCAAGAGGGGCTTGGCAGCTACACGCCTATTCTGTTATCAGATATTCCCAGGTTGTTTTCCTCCCTCAGACTGCCATTGGATGTTGCCCTGATTCAAGTCACACCACCAGACAAACGTGGTATGGTATCCCTTGGTGTGTCGGTGGATATTGTCAAAAGTGCCGCTTCAGCAGCTAATTTGGTTATAGCCCAGGTTAATTCCAACATGCCGCGTACCTGGGGAGACGCTTTTCTGAGTGTAGATGACATCAACATACTGGTACCGTTTGAAGAGCCTTTGGCCGAAGCGCCTATTCCCAAGTCGAATGAGGTAACCAAGAAAATAGGCCGATTCATCGCCAGTCTAATTGAGGATGGTGTCACCTTGGAGTTGGGTATTGGTCGTATTCCCCAAGCTACGTTGAACCACCTGGGAAACAGAAAAAACCTTGGCATTCATACCGAAATGCTGACTGATGCCATTATTGAACTTGTTGAATCTGGCGCCATCAATGGTGCCAACAAAAGTGTAGACTGCGGACAGGTTGTTGCCAGCTTCTGCCTGGGTAGCCAACGACTGTTTGACTATCTGGATGACAACCCAATATTTTCCATGCATCCCACCGAGTATGTCAACGATATCAGCGTTATTGCTCAACAACATCGCATGGTTGCTGTCAATACAGCCCTGGAAGTGGATCTCACTGGACAGGTGTGTGCCGATTCAATTGGTGACCGATTCTATTCAGGGGTTGGTGGGCAGGTGGATTTCAATCGGGGTGCTTCCAGATCAGAGGGGGGTAAGGCCATCATTGCTCTGCCATCCACAGCGGGAGAGGGTAAAGACAAGATTTCCAGAATTGTTTCACGCCTTTCTCCTGGAGCGGGTGTTGTAACCACTCGTGCAGAAGTGCACTATATTGTCAGCGAATATGGCATTGCTTATCTGCATGGTAAAAGCATCCAGGAGCGGACCATGGCCCTGATCGCCATTGCTCATCCAGATTTTCGTGCTGAGCTGATTCACCAAGCGATTGCTTTTCATTATCTTCGTCCTGAACTTGCTCAAGTGGAAGGACAAATTTTTGTTAATCCTGATGAGGGCCGTACAACCCTCACGATCAAGGATGGCGCCATGGTCACCGTACGGTCAGTACAACCTCAGGATGAACACCGCGTAAAGAAATTTCTCTATTCACTGTCAGCCAATGCTGTTTACCGTCGTTTCATGAGTCCTCTTCGCCATTTTACTCTCCAGCGTATTAGACATTTCATTTATATTGATCACCGTAAGGAGGTTGTGGTCATCGCCACCATTCCCATTCCTTTCGGTGAACGTATTGTCGGTATAGCTGGCTATTATCTTATTGAAAAAAGTAACAGAGCGGAAGTTGCCTTTGTTGTTCGTGATAACTGGCAGAATCGTGGCCTTGGACGCCAACTTTTTGATCATTTGATCAAGATGGCCCGCAGTTCTGGCATTCGTGGTTTTATTGCTGAGACCTCCATCAACAACAAGGCGATGAAACACCTGTTTGAAACCAGTCGCATGCAAGTCACATCCAAAGTGGACGTGGATACAATTCACTTTCAAATGGATTTTGAATAGAATGATTGGTAACGACTCAACCTGAATTTTAAGGTTGCAAAAGGCAACGATATGATTCTAGTGCTGCGTCAACTATGAATTGATGGATAAAGTTTCTTTAGTTTGATGCGCGCATCTTTTGTTGTAAATTGCCAATCAACTTTTGGGCTTCGTATGTTTCGGTCAACCTCCCAAGCAGCGACTTCCCGCCTGAGCTTGTCCATGGAATCGGTCCTTCTGTCAAGACACTGTCTGTGCAATATCCCCAGTTCAATCTCAGCCATATTCAACCAGCTACCATGTTTTGGGGTGTAGTGAATTTCCAGCCTGTCTGCAAGACGTTTAGCTTCTTCTGGCGAAAAAGCTTCATACAAGGAACCAATACTAACGCAATGCGCGACTTTCATGACGAAACGAGTCCATCAAAGACGAGAGGATCTCTACCAAGCTGTCTGTTCATAAAAACGCAGATGGTGTGAGAAAGAATTTTTCTCGCTATCCGATTCTTGAGATGCCATACATCTCTGACACGGATTTTTTCAATATTAAAGCGTTCTGTCAATTGTCCTATAACGGTTTCAATGAGTCGTCGCACTGACATTAATTAGCTTTTAGGTAAACCACCGCCTTTGGCGGTGAGACTTGAATAGGCTCTGCCGTTCCGGCGTGCAATTACCCCCTTCTATTGAAGATTCTAACTTCAATAGAAAGGAGGGCGTGATGAGGGAATGGCAGTCCCAGTCACATGTTCGATGGTATTGCAAATATCATGTTGTGTTCACTCCAAAATATCGGAAGAAAGCGCTTTATGGTCGTTTAAGGCGAGAAATTGGAGGCATCTTCCGTGATTTAT
>JBQGBW010000158.1:0-7636 GCA_052043475.1 Magnetococcales bacterium HHB-1 | reverse complement strand
CTTGGTTCATCAAGTTGGTGATAACGATAATGGCCGCTTTCTGCGCTGGCTTCCCGATGGTGAATGGCTCTATGGTCGCACCTTAAAACAGTGGTTCAAACAAAAAAGAGAACTCTCTGAAACCCATAACGATAAAATATTCTGGCAAGAGAACCACCTGACCCACCATGAATTAATCTCTGTGATCACCACCCTGTTTAATCAGAATAAACCTCCATCCACACAAGAATCTCCCGCCACCGCCATCGCACGAACACTCGCACAATCGCCTCTCAACGCCACGTGGAAAAACAACGATCTACCCAAAGAGATCATCACACACAACTCAAGAACCACGCCTCAATCCTGGATCGATCATCTGACAGAGAAAAAATATCAACATATTCAACGCCGACTCTTCATACCTCAACGCCACCGGAAACGATTGCAACAGGTCGCTTATCACGATTTTGGTCTCTATATTTTTCGTTCAGACCATTTTTATATGGCGATCCGCTTAGGATTACCCGGACAAAAAGGCAATGGTGGTCATGGACATCGCGATCAACTGGCTTTAGAACTCAATGTTCGTGGACTGGATATTATCGCTGATCCAGGCACCTATCTCTACACCTCAGCACCTAAACTACGCAACCTTTATCGTTCTCCCCAAGCCCATTTTATCTCTTATCCCAAGAACTGGCCCCAGGAGAACCCTCCCCCCTGGCTGTTTCAACTCCGGGATCAAGTAGAGCCTAAAGTGCACTATTTTGGCGCTTTAGGTTTTGTTGGCGAGCATCACGCCTTCGGCCATCCACTCACACGCATTATCACCCTTGATCACCCTGAAATGATTATGGTGCATGATTATCTTCCTCCCCATAGTGATACCGTACCCAGGTTACAAGGCCCCCACCTTTTTCAACAGGAGACCGAGGCGCCTTTCTCTCCAGGATATGGCTTACAGATGCACAGATAGCTGTTAACTTTTTTAATATTTTTTATTCTTGAGAACCATTATTATGGCCACGCTTTATAGTTCGCTTAAATTTCTACGCTTTTCTGATCATCTTAAAGCCATTCAAAACCGGCAGGTTAAAGCCCCGATTCATATTCGCATTAAACCAATTAATCGCTGCAATCACAGTTGTTGGTATTGTGCTTATAAAGCCGACCATATGCAGTTGGGTGAAGATATGGTGGAGAGCGATGTCATCCCTCAGGATAAAATGGATGAAATTGTCACGGATCTTTTAGCCATGAATGTGCGTGCGGTGACATTCTCTGGCGGCGGCGAACCTCTGATCTATAAAAACTTAAGCCATTATGTCGAACGTTTGGCTTTGGGGGGGATTCGTGTTGCGGCTTTAACCAATGGCAGTAATCTAAAAGGTAGAACCGCACAGATTTTCGCCAAACATGCCACCTGGATTCGCATCTCCATTGATGCCTGGGATGATGAGAGCTACCGTAAAGCGCGCAGTATAAGGGGGGATGCATTTACTCAAGTGATGAATAATATGGCCAACTTCTCTAAGTTAAGCAGTTCTTGTGTTTTAGGCGTCAGTTATATTATCACTCAAGAGAATTATCCCCATATGTTTGGGGCCTGTAAAAAGTTTAAAAAAGCCGGTGCCAATCATATCAAACTCTCTGGCGCCATTATCTCGAATGATATTGCGGAGAATAATCTCTATCACCGTGAAATCAGTGATTCGGTGAGTAAGGAGATTAAAAAGTGTCAATCTTTAGAGGATAAAAGCTTCTCCATTATTAATCACTATCATGAACTCAATGAACGGTTTGATAAAGACTACACTTTCTGTCCTTTTCTGCAATACCTCACCGTGATTGGTGCGGACTGCCAAGTCTACTCCTGTCAGGATAAAGCCTATAATGAAAAAGGCTTATTAGGTTCGATTAAAGAACAATCCTTTCAAAAGTTCTGGTTCTCTGAAGAAAATAAAACACGCCTTTATGGTCTCAACCCTTCCACAGATTGCCATCATCACTGCGTTACCCATAGTAAGAATCTGGCGATTCTGGATTATCTATCCTTAGATCCTGAGCATGGCTTTTTTGTTTGATTGTAAAAAGCGCATTAATTTCACGGATTCTGATCTATATCGTTGCTTGATCACGCTCCAAATCTAAATCAACCCCCACAAGAGGTGACGCTCTAAGAAATTCAACAAGCGATGGCTTCGGTTTCATCATCTGGTCGAACTGTGCCTTTGATACCATCACGGCTTCAGGCTCTCCACGCACAGTAATGCGTTGTGGCCCGTGGGAAGCCGTGCGTTTTACAAGTTCACTGAATCGAGACTTTGCTGTTTGAAGCTGCCAACTGTCCACCACTACCTCCTGACCAGTCTGACTAGATATAATCTGAGTTTAGGATGCCATCGTTGAGATAAAGATTCAAGACTGTTTTACAGACGTTGCAAAAGAAACAGCGTTAATTCGAGTTAACGAGCTTATGAAAGAATTCTTTGATGCAATCAAAAAAGAAGATTTTAAAAATTTTAACTTTGCTCAACGGCCTGATTTTCAAATCGCACTTCTAATACGACAAACTCAACCTTTTATAAAAATTAAAATAGGAAAGAACAATACAGTAAAAAATATGCTGTATTTTTTAGGAGATGATTTACTATGTTATCCGTACGGGTCGGTCGAGCAGTGGTCCAAAAATATTGAACAGCGTGGCACCTTACTTGGCAAACAAAAGGGAAAGGCCGAGCTTGTACTCCATCTTTTGCAAAAAAAGTTTAAATCTCTACCAGCACATATTCCTGAAACACTCTCCAATGCCATAACTCAACAATTAGAAACTTGGGGAAATCGCCAAACACGCTCGAAGAGATCTTCAAAGAACCCAAAAAGCATTAACCTCACATGCAAAATAATCGATATTCATGATCACTTTCTTTTTTTAAAAACCTGAGACCCTAAAAAGGGCCTCAAGCCTTTAATCAATACAATTTAAGCCTTCAACGCTTTAATCACCGCATCACCCATGGCGGCAGTTCCCACCTGAGTCATGCCCTCCTGCATGATATCTGCGGTACGCAAGCCTTGATCTAAGACCGCATTCACCGCTGCATCCACCTTGTCGGCGGCATCCATCATATCTAAAGAGTAGCGCAACATCATTGAGAGCGAGAGAATCGTTGCTAATGGATTTGCCACCCCTTGACCAGCGATATCTGGTGCTGAACCATGAATCGGCTCATAGAGGGCATATTTATCCCCTAATGAGGCGGAGGGGAGCATACCAATGGAGCCGGTAAGCATACTCGCTTCATCGGAGAGGATATCACCAAACATGTTGGTGGTGAGAATCACATCAAACTGTTTGGGCTCACGGATCAACTGCATCGCCGCATTATCCACATACATGTGGGAGAGTTCCACATCCGAATAATCCTTGGCATGGACCGCGGTCACCACATCACGCCACAACTCCGTACACTCCAGCACATTGGCTTTATCTACGGAGCAGACTCTTTTTTGCCGTTTTTGTGCCACCTTAAAGGCGGAGTGTGCTACCCGTTCGATCTCATCGGTGGTATAAACCAGGGTGTTAATGCCTTTCTTACGACCATCCGCTAAGGTTTCCACCCCTTTAGGAGAACCAAAGTAGATTCCTGATGAGAGTTCACGCACCACCATAATATCAATGCCTGAGACCACCTCTTTTTTCAGGGTAGAGGCATCTGCGAGCTGAGGAAATACCTTGGCAGGACGCAGATTGCAGTAAAGATCCAATGCTTTACGAATGCCCAACAATCCACGCTCTGGGCGCACTGAATAATCGAGCGACTCCCACTTTAAACCACCCACAGCACCGAGAAGAACCGCATCCGCGGCTTTGGCTTTGGTGACGGTCTCCTCCGGCAACGGTGTGCCGGTTTCATCGTAAGCGGTACCACCGATCAAAGCCTCTTCCTGTGCCAACTCAACGCCCATCTCCTGGGTCAGCCACTGAAGAACCTTTCTTGCTTCAGCAATAATCTCCTGACCAATGCCATCCCCTGGCAGTAATAGAATCTTTTTACTCATGATTTTTTCCTTAAAAATAATCGATCAGTTCCGAAACGCCCAAGCGGCGGCAGTTTTATGTTTTGCCTCAAATGCTTCGATCTCTTTGATCTGTTGCAGCGTTAAAGCGATATCATCCAATCCATTTAAAAGACAGTGCCTACGAAAAGGATCGATCTCGAAGCTTATCTCCTGACCCGAAGGGGTGGTAATCTTCTGTTCCTGAAGATCAACCGCCAATTGATACCCCTCCTTTGCCTCAACCTCTTTAAAAAGTTGATCCACCGTTTCAGCAGCCAGTGTGATCGGCAGGATACCATTCTTAAAGCAGTTATTAAAAAAGATATCGGCAAAACTAGGCGCGATCACCACCCGAAAGCCATAATCCAACAAAGCCCAAGGAGCATGCTCACGGCTGGAGCCACAGCCAAAATTATCCCGCGCTAAAAGCACCTGAGCGCCCTGATAACGGGATTGATTCAAAACAAAATCACTGTTTAAGGGCCTACCTTCATTGGATTTTCCAGGCTCGCCCTTATCCAGATAGCGCCACTCATCAAAAAGATTGGGACCAAAACCGGTGCGATGGATCGATTTTAAAAACTGCTTTGGAATAATCGCATCGGTATCCACATTGGCCCGATCTAAGGGGGCGGTGATTGCTTTAAGTTGTGTAAAGGCGTCCATAACGCTCCCCTTATTGAAATTTCCATTGACGGATATCGGTAAACTTACCTTCAATGGCTGCTGCGGCCGCCATCGCAGGGCTCACCAGGTGGGTTCGGCTATCCTTTCCCTGACGGCCTTCAAAGTTACGGTTTGAGGTTGATGCACAACGCTCTCCGGGTTGCAATACATCATCGTTCATCGCCAGACACATGGAGCATCCCGGCTCACGCCACTCAAAACCCGCCGCTTTAAAAATTTTATCCAAACCCTCTTTTTCCGCCTGCTCTTTCACCAATCCAGAGCCAGGAACCACCAGAGCCAGTTTAATCTGCTCTGAGACCTTATACCCCTTCGCAACAGAGGCCGCTGCTCTGAGATCCTCGATCCGGCTGTTGGTGCAGGAGCCGATAAAAATTTTATCAACAACAATCTCTTTGATTGGAGTATCTGCTTTTAAGCCCATATAATTCAGAGCCTGAGTGATCGATTGTTGTTTCACATTATCAGAAGCCTGCTCAGGGTTTGGTGTCTGTCCCTCAATGGTGGTCACCATCTCAGGAGAGGTTCCCCAACTCACCGTAGGAGGCACATCCGCCGCTTCAAAGGTGATGGTATGATCAAACACCGCATCATCATCGGAGACCAGATCTTTCCAGGCCGCAGCGGCTTTATCCCACATAGCCCCTTCTGGTGCATAAGGACGACCTTTCATATAATCGATGGTCTTTTGATCCACCGCAATCATACCCGCTCTGGCACCGGCTTCAATCGCCATATTACAGACGGTCATACGGCCTTCCATGGAGAGTTCACGGATCGCTTCACCGGCAAATTCGATCACATAGCCCGTACCACCTGCGGTACCGATCGCACCGATAATATGCAGCACCAGATCTTTAGCGGTCACCCCTTCAGAGAGTTGACCATTCACCTGGATCAACATGGTTTTTGATTTTTTCTGTAACAGCGTCTGGGTGGCCAGTACATGCTCCACCTCCGAGGTGCCAATACCAAAAGCCAACGCACCAAAAGCGCCATGGGTTGCGGTATGGGAATCACCACAGACAATCGTAAAACCAGGTAGTGTAATCCCCTGCTCTGGTGCGATCACATGGATCACGCCCTGACGGATATCGCCCATTTTAAATTCAGTGACACCAAATTCATCACAGTTTTTATCCAGCGTCTCCACCTGTAGACGGGATACTGGATCAGAAATCCCCTGCTCCAGATTTTGTGTGGGAACATTATGATCCGGAACCGCAAAGGTAGCTTCAGGTCTTCTTACCTTGCGCCCGGCCAGTCTCAACCCCTCAAATGCCTGGGGACTGGTGACCTCGTGAACCAGATGACGATCGATGAACAGCAAACTGGTGCCATCATCATCGGTGCGAATCACATGCGCATTCCAAATTTTTTCATAAAGCGTTTGGCCACTCACCCAATAATCTCCTTATCAAAATATAGATCATTCGCTTCTAAAAGCGTTATTAACCGTTTCAATAGATATTAGAATCTATCCTTAACAAGATTGTTATCTTTTTATCGGGAAAAATCAAACGTCTCATTTTAACCGACATGGTGTCATTTAAAAAGTATCTGTGCTAATTTATTTATGCGAATCATCCATTAGATACACAAAACAGGTCAATCTGGCGATGAATCGCAGACGGCATCCTGGTAATCGTCAGAGTTCCTGAAAAGTCAAAGGCGCATAACACTGAATCATCAATCGATAACGCATCAAAACAGGGTAACCGCATATTTTTTATGCTTCCCAGAAATATTATATTATTTTTTCAACCGACCTCCATAAAAAGCTTATAAAAACGCACTTTACATCCGAACAGAAAAAACATACTACTTATAATGATGATATAACCACACCACTTGATGCCATACCTGTCATGGAGAAGGGTGGATAAGGTGTAAGCCCATATGCTCCTGTTCGGCTTTATCACATTGTTAATGATCACATTATTAAATATTTAATGTGTTTTTTCAGGAAAATCTGGATTATAACCCAATGCCAAAAAAATTAGTCAAAAGAGGTCGTGCATTAAGGAGAGTGCCTGGTAACTTTTGCCTTAAATTTTAATGGCGATCAATAGATAGGTCATATTTTTACAATCTGTTTAAACACTCTAAACCGCGGTTCTTGATAAAGCCATTTTTTAATCCTATCAGTCGTTAAACGTAGGGTTTAAACAGATTTTCAGGCTAATGGTGCTTAATGAGAGACTAGGGAAGGTAGCCCATATGCTGATTACAATCCGTCACCGTTTACTTTTTCGTTATGTAAGTCTGTTGACATTACCACTTTTGGTGGCATGCTCAATCAAGCCACTTCCGTTATCCAAAGAGGAGTTGAAAAAAGCAGCCATACAGGATCGTCAATCTATTTTTTCGCAACAGCGTCGTGTTTCACACACCATGACACTCTATGATGCCATGGCCTATGCGATTAAACATAACTTTGAACACCGTCTTCAACTGATGGAAAATGCACTGGCACAGTCACAATGGGATCTCTCCCGTTATGATATGTTGCCCACTCTGACCGCATCGGCGGGCTATTCCATGCGCAATAACTCAGCCGCTTCCACATCCTCTGTTTCAACAACAGCCTCCACATCAACGCCAAAAAAACAGTTTCAAGCGGATCTCTCATTAAGCTGGAATATTCTTGATACTAGGTATCCACTTAGCTCAAGTCCTATCCATTTAGATCAAGTAGGTTGTCACGGAGAAGACTTTTTTGGATTAGCTACCAGAGTCTGATATGGAGCTGGTTTGGTAATCACAGCTTGCTGAGCAAGCCGATAAAAAAGCATCCCACGGGCCTTAGATTTTCTTCTATTGAATCGAAATGTGAACTCGTCGAGATAGTACTCCAACTGATCCGCCTGCACTGCACCCTGAAGTGTGCCATTTAGCCATCTTT
>JBQGBW010000157.1:0-7649 GCA_052043475.1 Magnetococcales bacterium HHB-1 | reverse complement strand
GATTCCCCCACATTTGGCCAGTGGGAAGGATTTCGTCTCTCTGCGGATAACTTTCGCCAACTCTGGATTCCAGGCCATTTTGCACATGGATTCTATGTGCTCTCTGCTCAGGCGGAAATGCATTATAAAGCCGGGGATATCTACTATCCTAGGGGGGAGCGAACCATTCATTGGAATGATCCCGATCTAAATATTGACTGGCCTATTAAATCGGGTGAAAAACCGATCCTCTCTCCTAAAGATCTTGAGCAGGCGGTCCCTTTTCGTGATGCCGCGTTGTTTTAGTGCTTAAATAAAGTCAGACAGTTGTGGTTCTCTTGTTGTTGAGTGGGGTAGACAGACAATGCGTAACCTTCTGGTGACAGGTGGTGCAGGATTTATTGGTGCGAATTTTGTTCATCATATGTTAAAAACAGATCGATCAATTCGTTTGATTAATCTGGATCTTTTAACCTATGCGGGTTCTCTGGATAAGTTGGTGGGAATTGAAGCGTCAGAGCGGTATCGTTTTATCCAGGGAGATATCTGTGATCGCTCTTTGGTGGAACAGATTTTTCGTCAGGAAAATATTGATACGGTGATCCATTTTGCCGCAGAGAGTCATGTGGATCGCTCAATATCAGGCCCTGATGATTTTATACAGACCAACATTGTTGGAACATTTATTCTCTTGGATGTCGCCCGTAAGATCTGGTTAGAGGAGAAAGGGTGGAATCAGGAAAAATGTCGGTTTCATCAGATCTCAACTGATGAAATTTATGGTTCTCTCACACTGGATGATCCTCCCTTTACTGAACGTTCTGCTTATAAGCCCAACTCACCCTATTCGGCGGCCAAGGCCAGTGCGGACCACTGTGTTAGAGCCTATATGAAAACCTATGGTCTACCGGTCTCCATGACCAGTTGCTCCAACAATTATGGACCATTTCAGGATCGGGAGAAGTTAATTCCCACGGTGATCCGTAGTTGTCTGAATGAAACAACCATTCCGGTCTATGGTGATGGACGCAATGTACGGGATTGGCTTTTTGTGACGGACCACTGTGCGGCAATTGAGTGTGTGGTCTATGATGGCGAAGTGGGCGAGATGTATAATGTGGGGGGAGATGAAGAGTGGGCAAATATTGATCTGGTGCGCTTGATCTGTAAAATTATGGACCATAAGCGGCCGCGCCAGGGAGAGAAAAAACATCAGGATCTGATTGGCTTTGTAAAGGACCGTCCGGGACATGATTTTCGTTATGCCATTGATTCATCAAAGCTAAAGAGAGCGCTTAACTGGTCCCCAAAAGTGACATTTGAGGAGGGGCTAAAGAAAACCATCCAGTGGTATCTGGACCATCAGCAAACGGTTTTTAATTAAGTTTTGAGGTTTTTTAAGCTTAGATTTTAACGTCGCCTCTCTGCCCAGTGGTGCGGTCTCTTTTTTTGTATACAGTAATGGACCAGTTGGTTAGAGTGAGCGGGCCGTAATTTTTGCGGAATGAAAAGTACGATCCCTTTTCCAGATACTCTGTCGAGTGTATGGGTGATGGTGAGTGTCTCGGTTTTGTGCTGGGGAAGAAGCGCTTTGAGATGAGACCATTGCCAGGGTGGTGGTCCTCCTGGAAAATATTTTGTCCAGCGGTTGGCGATCTCTTCTGGATTGTTAAGAAGAGACCAGGGTATTGCAGGACCATGATCTGGAGGATCTTGATCAGGATAAATCTGGAAGGAGGCCCCTTTTTGAAAGAGAATGGTGGCGGCTTTTGATCCTTTTCCACATGTTTTTACAGGAGATTCTTTGTAGTGGCCGGCCTGTTGTGTGATGGTGATGGTCATCAGTGTGATCATGAGCAGAGGGATGATGGCCGCAATGATGGTTTGTGGGTTGATCGTTGATGTGGATATGGGAGGGGGGGGTGTGATCTCTTTTTGTGCCTGAAAGCGTTGGATAAGAAGATAACTGCCCCATACGGGGAGCATGGTGGTAAACGCAATGGTGCCTGCATAGACGCGTGCACCACCACCGTAGAGGAAAGGCACAGAGAGTAGGATGCCGATATTTCCCGCAAGAACAAAGGTGGCGAGGGGATCTTTTCTACGGGCATCCCGAATGAGTCCGTAGAGGCCAATCAGGGTGAGTGTAAACACGACCCAACGGACGGCTTTTCCTGCCCAGAGTCTTTTATTACCAACAAAGCCAAATATACCACCGCGTAATAGATACTTTTTATACTCCAGCAATCCACCCACAACGCCTGCTAGGGGGGCTGTTTGTATCTCTTGTAAGAGAATCTCTTTTTTGCGGGCCACCATCTCTGCACGGGGTAGGGTTTTGAGTTCTGGGTAGTCCTGGTAGATTTGTACCCAGCGGGCGTGGGGGAGAAGTTGATCGGAATCGATTAATCCCAACGCCTCTTTACCATTGATAAAGAGGGGATACCAGGAGTCTACGGCATTGACAAAGGTGCCACCGCTGTGGGGTGTGACCCTTTTAGCAATCAGCGAGTTACCGATAAACATGATTGAGATCAGTAGCAGGCCGATCAGGGGGATTTTATAGTTGAATCGCTTTTGATTTCGAAATGCCCAGGCGCTCCAGAGCAGTAGGGCAGGAATCAGAAAGAGGGGACCAACGCGCACCACCATGGTTAGTCCTAAGGTGGCCAAACCCATGATAAAAAGAAACGGTTTTTTATGCTGTACGCCATACCAGAGTAGGGTAAAACAGGCACCTCCTAAGATAAAGCCTAAGGGCTCACTGGAGAAGCCGCCAAAATGATCATGCATATAATCAAAGAGGATCGCCCCCATGATCAGGCCGGGAATGAACCCGTAGCGGTTCCAGATGGAGCGGGTGAGTAGCAGAATGGCGATGATCGCGCCACTGGCCAGCAGCAGCAGAGTAATTTTAAGGTCAAATTGGCTGAATACGAGCAGTCCAGCAACTAAGCTGTTGGTCAGTGGACGGCCTCGGGGGGTATCAAACCATCCCTTAGCGAGCAGATCCAGAGCGGAGTTATAGAAGTCGGCTGCATCGTTGGTGGGCAGTATACCCATAGAGAACCAACCGCTGGTGATGCCATATCCCCAGGCCAGTTGCAAGAAGAGTCCTGCTAAGATAAAACAGAGTCCACTATAACCGAGAAAAAGCCACGGTTGTTGTTGGGTGTTTGTGACCGGTGGATGCCAGTAGGCTTTAAGGAGTGCAGCAAAAGCAACAAAGTGGAGAATATGGGGGATATAGAAGAGGAGTGCACCGGGCAGCCAGGGGTTACTTAACGCGAGTAGAGGGGTGGTGAGGAGTGCAAAAATAAATGGGAGTTGTGAACGGATCGGAGGCATCTTTATTTTTTATCTTTTCTGATTAAACGGAAGCCTAAAGCATTGCTGTTGGCCTGTTCTAACACGCGGTTACGGTGCGCAACGCGACAGAAAGGGGATTGGCTGCGCCAACTCCCCCCGCGCCGGACACGGATCTCTCCCACCGGTGTACCGGTGGGATTTTTTTTAGGGCTGCGTTGGTAGTATTTTGCACCATACCAATCTTCAGTCCACTCCCATACATTACCCAGCATATCGTGGAGTCCCCAGGCGTTGGGCAGTTTTTTACCCACAGAGTGGGTACGGTTCTCGGCATTCTCTTTAAACCAGGCGTAGCGGTGGAGTTGTTTATGATCGTTGCCATAGTAGAAGGTGGTGGTGCTTCCCGCACGTGCGGCATATTCCCACTCCGCTTCGGTTGGCAACCGGTAGCAGGCGTGGCGTCCTAAGAGGCGTAACATCTTACGTAGAAATTTTTGGGTATCCTCCCAGAGCACCTGTTGTACGGGGTGGTGATCCAGTTGTGGATCATAAGGGATTCCTTTGGGATGACTGCCCATCACTTTGGTCCAGACCGACCAGGTAATGGGAAACTGGCTCATCCAGAATCCATCGAGTTCCACCTCATGTTGTGGTCCTTCATCGGCGCGGCGTCCGGGCTCTTTTTTAGGGCTTCCCATCATAAACTTTCCTGGTGGAATCCAGAGATAGGTCATCTGGGACATCGGCTCAACCCATTTTTCGCCGGGTTTGCGTTGGGAGGGGATGGTTTGGGGCGCGGCGGGTTGATCTTTTTTTGCCGCAGTTTTGCCGTAGCGCTGTTTTTTGGGCCGGTGGGAGGGTGGAAATCCTCTGGCGGGATCTTTTTTTCTGGAACTTGGGTGTTTTTTCTGTTGTGTCGTGAGATGTTGTTCTTTTCTTTTTTTCTCTTTGAGGAAGGCCACCAGATTACGCCACATTGGGGAGGGTGTGTTGCCGCGGCGACCGCGTGGGGTGACGGCTTTTTTAGGTGCATTAAGGCTTTGCTGTTGTGGTTGAGGAGGAGGGGGCGCAATCTTTTGCACTTGTGGTTGAGGTGCTTTTTTTTCTGTTGGCTCTCTCTGAAGGGCTGGTTTGGGCGTTGTTTTTGGTTTTCCTGGAGAGGTGAGCAGCATGGGGCGCCAAGCGGCGACCGACTGGGGACGGTCGGCTTCTGCAACAGAGAGGGATTTATCGATTGCACGTAGAAATGAGGCGGAGAAGCGGCCCTGGCCTAGTTCATAGGTTGAGGGCATAGGGTCATCTTCCTGCCTTAAGTGGGAGAAGGCGCGTTCGGCGGCATCCAGGGGTTTACGTCCTGTGATGGCGTGGTAGAGTACCGCGCCTAAAGAGTAGATATCTGACCAGGCGCCTTGGCTGCCGCCACTGACATCGTACTGCTCAAAAGGGGAGTAGCCCACTGTGAGCAGGGAGGTCATGCGGCGTTGGCTGGCCAGGGATTGTCTGGCTGAACCAAAATCGAGGATCACCGGGGAGCGATCCTCCTTACGGATCATGATGTTTGCGGGTTTAATATCGCGATGAATAATATGGGCTGCGTGCAGTTTTTCTAAGCCATCAAGGAGTGGAGGAAGCAGTCCGCGGATCTCATTCTCAGAGAGTGTACGACGGCGCAGGATGGCATCGAGACCTTCGCCCTCTTCATACTCCATCACAATATAGGCGGTATTGTTGATGTCGCGGATAAAGGCCAGAACACGTACAATTGAGGGATGCCGAAAGCGTGCCAGGGTTTTTGCTTCTTTGAGGAAGCTGTTGAGGCCCCAGTTAAATACGCTTTCGTCGTTCGGTGTATTGGGACGGATCTGTTGACCGTTAGGAACACGGCTGGCAAATCCGGAAGGAAGATACTCTTTGATTGCAACCTTCTGATCTAAGTGGATATCTTCGGCCAGATAGGTTATACCAAACCCCCCTTTTCCAATCACTTTGAGCACACGAAACGACTGCAGCGTGTATCCTTCTGGCAATGTTTGGGCAGATCTGCTTGTGCTCATACGGGAAAAACTCCCCTTATTCTCTTGATAAAGCAGCTTATTTTAAAACGGAACAGGTCGAATATCGGTGGTGTGATTATAATGGCCTGTCGTATAATCCTGTTTAGGATAGGGATGATCCTATCAGAATACAAGCAATCTTTGTTCCTGGATATCTGTTTTTGTCTTATATTATAATATTCTATTATAAAACAGTAAGTTGTTTTGCATCTGGTCTGCTTTGAAATCAGATCAAACATGTCGTCTGTACGCTGTTGTTGCGGCATAAATGTTCTACAGTGAACGGATACAATGGACATTTTCTGATCTCTTACAAACGTCATGGTCAAGCTTGGCTCAATGAGATGATCCATGTGATCTTTGGAGCCAAACGCTGTTGTGTCAACGGGTTTTTTTCTGCTCCGTGTGGTTTTCAGGGTCGGTTTGATTGGCTTGTGGGGGTTCTTCAGGGTTAGCCTGTTTGGATTCTAAGTCTGATTCAGGCGTTTTTTCTGAGTGTACTTTCTCTTCTTCAGGGTTGCTTCCCTCTTGAGTATCTGGGGTTTCTGTAGGATCAAAGACAGCGCGCAGTGCCGCAGCCTGATCTTGGAAATCCTGTTCCGGCAGGTGGTCTTCATCCTGGCTTAGAGAGGCAATTTTTGCAGATTCAATTTCCTCACGTTCGGTGGGCGTCTCTGGGATTGGCCAGGGAGCGAGATTATCTTCATCTGTGGTATGCTGTTCTGAATCGGGATCGATCGCTGTTTTGGGTAATGTTTCGCCACGTTCTAAGCGTTTTTTGATGTGCTCTTCTAAGCTTTTCTCCGGGCTTTCTGGTGGTGGGATAACCGGTGTCTGCTGATTTTCTTCGTTTTCATTTTCGTTTTCATCACTGTTTTCCTCGCTGTTTTCGTTCCAGGAGGGGAGATCATCGAGATCGGAGGTGAGGGAGTCGGGGGCGCTGTTTTCGTCTTCAGTAGTATCGGTGGTTTTGGCTTGTGTATCGGTCTGCTCGGGTTTGGTCTCTTCGGTCTCTTTTTCCGATTTTTGTGGTTCGCGTTGTTGTTCGGCCTGTTCTATCAGTTCTTTTAATTGGTCATCCTTTTGGGCTTCATCGGGTTTCAGGGAGGGGTCGGGACTGAAGAGAATCCAGTCCAGTGTGATAATCAGACCGTTTTTTATCATAATCAGCAAGCCACCGATGGCTGCAAAGGTACCGACGATGATCTGTATGGGGAGTTTATAGGCCAGGGTGAAAAATCGGCCAAGAAGCTGTAGCACTGTTGCTACGTTAAATTTCAGCGGGATGCGAGGCGCGGTAATACGGGGCAGTGTGACGCGGCGCGGGAGGGATTGTTGGCCACGCATGGTCTGTTTTTTGCGCGGATGACGTCGCGCCATGGATCTTTTTTTGCTATGACCACGGCCTTTACGAGGCGTAACGCGTTGGTTACCCAGAAGAGAGGTTTTACCCGAAGCGCGCCATGACTTTTTTTGTTGACCGCGTGATGAGGTTAGTCCACCTTTACGCACGTTTTTTTCCTTAGAGAGACAGATACTTAGAAGATGGCTTGGTTTCGAGGGTATGATATGCTTCAATAAGATTTAGAAACATCCTTTTCTCTTATATTAGGATATGCCCATTTTGGGGGCTGAATGCAACGGATAAAGTTGCATAATATTAACATTTTTGTGGGAAAGAAGGTACCATGGATAATCTGGATAACCTTACACAGGATGCACTGTCCGAAGAAAATGACCAGTTTGCGGAAATTTTGCAGTTTGCCATGGAGCAGGAGGAGGCAGAACATCAGTTCTATACCCAGCTTGCCCAGCGTGCTGAAAACAATGATATCAAAAAACTGATGCTTTTGCATGCCAATCAGGAGTTGGAGCATAAAACGCAACTGCTACAGATTTTAGCACGCCATAAGCTACCGGAAAAAAAGCGTGAGCGCGTAATTGAGGATACCGATCTGAAAATGAGCGGTTACCTTTCAGCGAAAGTGCCAGAGGTGGGTAATCTGAGCTATCAGGATGCGCTGATTTTAGCGATTCGCATGGAACGTGCAGGGGAGAATCTCTACTATGATCTGGCCAAAATGACGCCCGATCCTGAGACCCGTGAACTGTTTAAATTTCTTGCCGTTCAGGAGAGAAAACATCGGGTGGCTTTAGAGAAGGAGTATGATGATAATATCTTCGATGATGAGGGTTAGGGGAGAATTTCTCCCCTGATATGAAAATAGTGATCATTTTTTGATGGCGGGCTTTTTTATGAGTACCCAGAAGTTAATCAGGCTGATTAATAGCAAGATGGAGCCAAAA
>JBQGBW010000156.1:0-7674 GCA_052043475.1 Magnetococcales bacterium HHB-1 | reverse complement strand
TATGCCGATTTCAGATCGAGCCAATTTAGCGGGTATGCCGATTTCAGATCGAGCCAATTTAGCGGGTATGCCGATTTCAGATCGAGCCAATTTAGCGGGTATGCCGATTTCAGATCGAGCCAATTTAGCGGGTATGCCGATTTCAGTGAGAGCCAATTTAGCGGGTCTGCCGATTTCATATCGAGCCAATTTAGCGGGTCTGCCGATTTCATATCGAGCCAATTTAGCGGGGATGCCGATTTCAGATCGAGCCAATTTAGCGGGTATGCCGATTTCAGTGAGAGCCAATTTTTAAAAAGTGCCCATTTTAGTTTAAGTGTTTTTGATAAAACTGCCGACTTTAAAAAGGTGATATTTAAAGATCGTCTTGAGCTTGATCAAGCAAAATTCCATGATGAAGTGATCTTTGAAGCGTCGCACCAAGCTTTTATCAAAAATGTTCAAGGAAAAAATCTTAACTTTAAAGGGGCAATTCTTGAAGCCGCCCATCTCTGGGAAATCACGGTGCTTGAAAAATGTGATTTTCGGGATGCTTTTTTAATTTCGCTCTCTCTGGCTGAAAAAAATCTGATTGATTGTAACTTTACTGGTGCAGTTTTTGATGCAGTACAAACACGGGGCTGGAAACCGGATGATGCAACATTAAACAATACAAAATATATCTATACTAATTATACAAAAGAGGATGTGTTTGAAGAGGGAAGAGAAGTGACTCTTTATAAAAGAGATGAAGATAGTCGGGTTCCTGCGGGAGAGGGTGTTTTTGGTGAAGGGGATTATCAAGGTTTTCGTCTGGATGATTATCTTAAGGAGCCCTATAAATGGAGCTTTGCACAAAAATTTCCTCCGATAATGCGCTCCTCTATTATAAATTATATCAACCTCTTTCCTGATTTTATGCGCCTTTTTAAAGATGTTAATGTGGATGTCGCGACGAAAAAGGAGGGAGAGTATATTCGTTTTGAGTTCCAGGCAAAAACACTGAAAGATAAAAAACGTGTAAGAAAACCTCTGGAGGAGTTCTTGATGATGCTTAAAACAGGAGAAGTTAATCTCTCTCCTGAAGCAGACGCTCATGATGGAATGGAACAGAAATTTTATATCTTAAAGCTCGAACATGAGATCTCAAATTTAAGAAGCCAACTGAAATATACAGAGTTTCTTTTAGAATCAGAAAAAGAGAAAGGCATACTTAAAAAGCAGATAATTGAAGAGAAAGAGACAAGACTTCAGGAGTTTAAATCTCTCATTCAAGACCCACGGCGTATGCTTACCGAAAAAAAGCCCCATAACAAAAACATCTATATCATGAATGCTGATATTGCGGGTTACAGCCGTTTACCGAAAGAATATATTGATAAACATGTTCCTGAGTTTATGGCTAAACAGATCCGTTTTATCCGCGAGGCGTTGGCATCACGACAGGATGATAAAGAGGCTGGTGACGGCTTACTGGCTTTTTTTGAAAGCGGTGAAGATGCGCTTGATGCGGCAAGAAGATTTATTCGTGATCTTGAAGATCTGCAATATCAATGTCCTTCAATCCAGGGTGGCCGGGTGCAGTTGGGTTTTGGCTCTGTAACCTATTATCCCGACCGTGGCGCTGGAAAAATGTTTACAGGTGAAGCGATCATACACACAACCCGCATTGATCAGCCGATGAAAAATTATATAAAGCAGCAAAGGAAGAGGGGATATGATGAATCAAATTATCAGATCTGGTGCTCAGAGAATTTTTATCTCAACATGAAAGATGTTGAGAAACCAATCTCTTTTCAATCCATTTCACAGATAGAAAAATCAAAGGATAATTATGATATCGGGATGGTTTATGCTGTGAAAATGGGAGGATAAGAGAATCGTTTGTTTAATTAAGTCAGCAAACCTCCTCTGACATTTTTTCTTGCATTTTTTTGCAAAATTGTGTACAAAGTATGTAACAGAAGCCACCACGCCTCTGCCGTTGCGATTGCATCGGTATGCGCTACCACGGTGGCTCTTTTTTTGTCCTCTACCTGAAGGATAAAATGACCAAGCCTTTTGACAAGCCCTTTCTTACAATTAATCAACAGATCAAGCTCCTTATTTCACGCGGAATGCAGATTGATGACCGTGATGAGGTCGTTAATCTTTTGTCAACGGTCAGCTATTACCGCCTCAGTGCTTATTGGCACCCCTTCTGGATTCGTGATGCCGAAGGCAACACAACAGACCGTTATGAACCAGACAGTGCCTTGTCTACTGTTATTGCCTTATACGTGTTTGATCGTCAGCTACGGTTGCTGGTATTGGACGCCATTGAGCGCATTGAGATCGCTATACGTGGGTCTATTGCTGCTCGTCTTGCGCAACAATATGGTGCTTTTTCCCATACCGATGCTGGTACCTTTCAGCCAAGATTCCAACATACTGCGTGGCTTGAAAGAATTAAACAAGAAACGAGGCGCTCCAAAGAACGATTTATTCGTCATTATAAGCAGACCTACCAGGAATTTCCTTCTCTCCCCATCTGGATTGCCACCGAAATAATGAGTCTGGGAACGATATCCCGCCTTTATCTAGGGATGAAGCCAACAGACCGCAAGGCTGTTTCGCATCAGTTCAATATCCATCACCAACGCTTTGGCAGTCATCTGCATACTCTGACCTATATCCGCAATGTCTGTGCCCATCATAGCCGATTATGGAATCGGCCGTTCGCTGTTTCTCAACATGTCAGTAGACATCCTCATTGGCAACCCCCACTGACCCCACGACATGATCGCATCTTCTATGCTTTGCTGATTCTTCGGCAGTTGCTGGCAGAGATGAAAACAGGAGAAGGTTGGCAAGAGCAGTGCAGTAAGCTTATCCGTCCTATTGCAGCCAACCCCCGATGGCGCATGAGCATGGGGATGCCTGAAAACTGGCAGGAGCATCCACTATGGGTTCGTTCGATTGGAGTGGCGGCTGAACCATGATCGCGACTTCTGAGACTTATGAGATACCAGCTGCATTCCTATTGCAGAGGGATGGTTCTACCTAGTTTTTAGGATGGTCACATGAAATATATCGATAGGTTTCGCAATCCAGAAGTGGTTCCTGCGCTGCGTAAAAGGATCCATGAAAAAGCGCTCCGGCTCTCCAAACAGGAGGAGAGAACCCGCTTGATGGAGGTTTGTGGTAGCCACTCCATGGCCATTGCCCGTTTCGGTATTCGCAGCCTTCTGCCTGAGAATATCGAGCTTATCAGCGGTCCGGGTTGTCCTGTCTGTGTGACTGAGCCTGGATTTATCGATACCGCACTCACACTGGCGGCGCGCGGGATAAAAATCGCCACTTTTGGGGATATGATGCGGGTGCCAGGCTCCACAACAACCCTCACAGAAGCACGCAGCCAGGGGGCGGATATCACCGTCTGCTACAGTCCTCTGGAGGTGCTGGGTGAAAAAAAGACCACCGTTTTTCTTGCTGTAGGCTTTGAAACCACGTTAGCTCCTTTTAGTGTATTGATTAAAAAGCTCACTCAAGAGAAGATCGAACATATCTCTCTTCTAACCGCATTTAAACAGATTCCTCCTGCACTCAATCTTTTAGTTGAAGATCCCAAACTGGCCATTGATGGTTTGATCGCGCCTGCTCATGTGAGCGCCATTATCGGTGCGGATATCTATAAACCTCTGGCGGCGCGTTATCAGCTCCCCACAGTCATCGCTGGTTTTGAACCTCTGGATATCCTTTTCGCCATTGATGGTCTTTTAAGTCAGCGGCTTAACAATACCCCTAAGATAGAGAATCAATATGCACGGGTGGTTAAATCGAAGGGGAACCTTAAAGCCAGGCAGCAGATCGACGCTTTTTTTGCACCATCCGATGCGTTCTGGCGCGGTTTAGGAATCATTCCTAAAAGTGGTTTAAAACTGAGAAGATCCTTTTCTTATTGGGATGCCTGTGATCAACATCAGATTAAAATTACATCAGGAGAGGTTCATCCGGGTTGCCGCTGTGGTGATGTTCTTAAAGGGATGCTCTCCCCCCCTTTATGTCCTCTCTGGAAGAATCCCTGTACACCAGATCACCCCTTGGGGCCTTGCATGGTGAGCTCTGAGGGGAGTTGTGCGGCACACTACCTCTATGAGGGCTTATCATGAAAAAAGAAGCGATGATTCTTTTAGAGCATGGTGCCGGGGGAACCTTGATGCACGCTTTAATTGAAGAGGAAATTCTTCCTCGCTTCCACTCTGAACCTCTCTCCCCGCTCTCTGATGCCGCCACACTACCTGGTATTGCAGAAGGAGTGCTTTTTGCCTCAGATGCCTTTGTGGTTCAACCGCCCCTCTTTCCTGGGGGCTCTATTGGTGAGTTGGCGGTTTATGGTACAGTCAATGATCTGGCTGTGGCGGGTGGAACGCCTTTATGGTTATCATTGAACATGATCCTTGAAGAGGGACTCCCCTTTAAAATCCTGCGTAAAATTCTCGATGATATCGCTCTGGCCGCGAAGCGCGTTCCGGTAACCATTGCCACAGGTGACACTAAAGTTGTCCCTAAGGGGGAGTGCGATAAAATCTATCTCAGTAGCAGTGGGATTGCTGCACCCATTCCATGGCTCGCTCTGGATAAGGATCATATCCGTCCAGGAGATCATATTCTGGTGAGTGGGACTTTAGGTGAGCATGGTTTAGCGATTCTTGCTGCCCGCGAGAATTTTGGCATCACAGGGACACCAGAGAGTGACAGTGACTCAATCTATTCACTTGTTAAAGCACTCAAACCCTTAGGAGAGAAGGTCCGCTTTATGCGTGATCCAACCCGTGGTGGTCTGGCCTCTGTGATGGCGGAGATTGTTAAAGGCCGTGATGACTGGGGTGTTGTGTTGCATGAAGCGGATCTTCCATTCTCCCCAGCAGCTTATGGTTTATCTGAACAGTTGGGGTTGGATCTTCTCCATATGGCCAGTGAAGGCCGTCTGGTTCTTTTTTGTGCACCGGAAGCCAGCCAGGAGATCTTAAACATCTGGCAAAGATTAACCAAAGGCAAAAGGGCCGCGATTATCGGTGCGGTTCAATCCGATTATCCAGGCCGAACCGTGCTTAAGACCCGCATTGGTGGTGCGCGCTACCTGACCCCGCCGCGGGGAGAGTTGCTTCCCCGCATCTGTTAAAAAAAGAGGTCTCCCTTGCATGAGTTAAGCCTGGCCATGGCGCTTATTCAACAGGTTATCGATCGATTAGAAGAGGAGAAGGCCACCGCCTGCTCGATTACCGTTGAGATCGGTCCTCTAAGCGGTGTTGATCGAGAGGCTTTTGAATTCTGTTTTCCTTTAGCCGCTGAGAATACAGCCTTAAAAGACGTTCAACTGATTATTGATGAAGTTCCTCTTACACTCCATTGTGATGCGTGCCACAACGATTTTAACCGCAAAACGATTCATCTTTGTTGTCCCCACTGCCATAGTAACAGGGTACGTATCACAAAAGGAGATGGTTTCTATCTAAAAACAATGGAGATTATACCATGTGCCAGGACTGTGGATGCGACACTAAAGAGAGATTAACCCATGAACTCTCTGTGGCGCAGAATATCTATGAGGCCAACGATATTGCGGCGGAAAAAAATCGCCAGTGGCTTAAAAAACGTGGTGTTGTCGCCCTCAATCTGATTTCCTCTCCTGGAAGTGGTAAAACACTGCTTTTAGAGAAGACCTTAGAAGCGCTTCGGGGCCAGATAAAATGTTCTGTTTTAGTGGGTGATCCTCAAACCGACCGTGATGCTGAACGGTTACGAAACAAAGGCGCTCAAGTTTATCAGATTGAAACCCAGCATAGTTGCCACTTAAATGCTGAACAGATCGGCAGGCTTCTTCCTGATGTTGTTGATAAAGATTGTGAACTCCTCTTTATTGAGAATGTCGGTAATCTGGTCTGTCCGGCCACCTTTGATCTGGGCGAGAGAGAGAAGATCGCGTTACTCTCTGTTACTGAAGGTGAGGATAAGCCATTGAAATATCCGGTTCTTTTTCACCATGCCCACACCACGCTGATTACCAAATGTGATCTGATTCCCCATATCTCCTGGGATCATCCGTTCTGTTTGGATGGCCTGCGCGCCACAAATCCTGAGATGCAAATCTTAGCGGTGAGTGCTTTGAGTGGTGAAGGGATGGATCATTGGTTGGATTTTCTCTCCATGCTCTCTTTAGAAGCATTGGAAGGGTAGTATCTGATGTTGATTTCATCTTAGAAGATATTTATGAAAAAGCGCAAAACATCTCCCATGATCTCCTTTCTCGTTCGACAGTTTCAGTCTTTTTTGGCAGGACTCTTTGTTTGGATCATCATTATTGTATCGCTGCTACTCCTGATTAAATTGATTCTTTTTCTCTTCACAAAAGATCACGTCTCCTGATGAGAATTATGTTCTTGGAGAACATATCCCTTCCTATAAAGCAGAGCGCATCCATCTTTTTGATTAACAATTGGGTTGGCGTTTAAAGCCTGATCTAAAGATTGTTTAAGCTTTTCAGACCTTGACATTATGGCGTATTGATGCTTATTAAATATATATTTATTCTTTAAACTTAAACCTTAACGCAAAGGAGTCTGTTATGGAACATGATACAAAGCGTTCATCATCAAAAGAGGGTGACAGCACACATCAAGAGCAACGACGGGAACTCATTAAAAGAATCAGCAAAGCGGCGATTCTTCCCGCTGTTTTAACCGCATTTAATGCAAAAGTTTCTCCTGCAAGTGCTTCTTAAATAGATACGGATTCTTTAAACTTTAAAGCAAAGGCGTTTATGATACAAAATGCGAACGCACTCCATGACTATGGCTATTGGCCTGATCGTATGGAGACAGCGCTTCTTCAGGCGATTCTTCTCAAAACAGAAGTCACGCCAGAACTGCTTAAATATCTGATGCAACCCCATTTGAATCCTGGCGTTGCTCAGATTTTACCCTCTTTAAGTGATCATCCTCAATTTAATACATTTCCCTCTTCATTTAAAAACAGCATACACCAGCAGCGTCAGAAGACAAAATATGCCTTTTATAGCTTGAAGATGCAGCTCTATGCGGTTCATAAAATACTTTCAGCCAACAACATTGAGTTTCTTATTATTAAAGGTATGGCGTTAGCACAGCTCTACTATCCCCATCTTACCCATCGTCCCATGGGAGATATTGATCTTGTTGTGCAACGCAATGATATAAAACGTACGCTCGAAATTCTTTCATATCATGGTTTTATAAAGCAGGAGGAGGTTACATGCAATCCTAAGGCAGTCCAGGCGCTCTCCATGCTCTCTCCTGAACAGATTCCAATCGATATCCACTCTGCGGTTCTTCACAGTTCACTATGGCCTGACGCTGATCAACAGTTCTGGCAGAATAAACAAGCCTTTAAACCGATTAACAGAGTAGGGATCCATGTTTTAAGCCATACGGATCATCTGCTTTTAACCCTACTTCATGGATTTCGCCATAATCCAATCAGTCCAATTCGCTGGATTGTTGATGCAGGCTATATATTACGCAAAAATTGTATCGACTGGTCCTATCTTCAAAGACAAGCCATAGAGCATGATTGTACATCATTGCTCTACGCTGCGCTCCACTATTTAAAAACAGAGATGAGGCAGAATATCCCTGATAGGTTGCTCAACGCGCTCCAAAACAATCCCAGTTCAAG
>JBQGBW010000155.1:0-7705 GCA_052043475.1 Magnetococcales bacterium HHB-1 | reverse complement strand
GAGATACAGCTTATTGTTACACAGATGGTTTGCCTTCTTACGCGGCCATTATTCCACCAGAACGCCATATTGTTGTCGAAAAAGGCAGCGGGAAAACCAGCCTGATTGAACGTTTAAACAATACAATCCGTCAAAGACTGGGACGCTTCACACGGAAAACGCTTTCTTTCTCTAAAAAAATTGAAAATCACATCGGTATAATTTGGATGTTTATCCATGACTACAATCGATCCTTACCAATATAGGACTACCAAGGATACAGAACCCATAAACGCGCTGGAACGAAAAGATAAAAGAGATACGTTGGTGAAAAGTTAAAAACAGAATAGACAATAATCGTGGGAATCGATTTTGTAAAATCTCGTGGCTCCTCCTGAGGCACAAAAAGATCATAAAACTTTAATGAAATAAAGCCTGGAATAAACAACAAAAGAAAGAGCTGTATAGTTTGAGAGTCAAAAAACTTCACAAAGGTTCCCCCGGCTAACACTGTACCCAAGGCAGTTTATGAAAGCGCCAGCCATTGATTGTGGAGCGATGATGTTCCTTATTCCGATCCCCTTCAAAGCCCTCTAGAACATTATAGACATATTTAAAACCCGCTTCAATCAGTTGGTTTCCCGCTTCAATGGAGCGATGGCCTGAGCGACAGATCAACACCACATGGTCACTCTTTTTTGCCACCACAGAGACCTCTTTTACAAAAGCAGGATTGATCTCAAAATCGGGCGCATCCTGCCAGGGAATATTGACCACGCCTTGTGGATGACCGACAAAAAAATGTTCCAGCTCCATGCGCACATCAATAAATACCGCACGCTTCTTTTGAATCAGATGGTACGCTTCATGCGGCGTCAGTTGATGGAGCGTACCAGCAGGGGATGGTAAAGGTGCAGCCGGTAGTGATGACATGGATTTAAGCCCTCTTATCATTGAAGCATGGATCGCAAAATGAATCCCTTTTAAGATATAAGATAAAACACCGCTTTACAAATATCCTCTTTGCTTTATATCTTAAGAGAGATTTGTTTTCATCGTACGGATGCGTCTGCTTCAACAATAGAGGACAACGTGCTTCACTGGCTCTCGATTCTATGGCTCATTCAAGGTATTCTGCTGCTTTTTCTGGGCACAACACCATGGACCCTTTTTCGTCTTAAAAAACGAAACGAATTTTATCGTGCCTTTCGCTACCTGACGCTGTTTGCGCTGCTCTTAAGTGGTCAGTTTTTTATCCAGGTTCTTCTACCAAAACAGAGTCTTCTTGCATCCATACCCGCACTTTTGGCACTTCCTTTTCTCGCGCGCTTCATTCTACACGGAAAAAAACTCTTTCTAAAAAAACAGCAACCCTTTTTAGATGTGCTCTTCTATCTCTCAATTGCCACACCACTCGTTGTGATCAGTAGCCTGCTTTTTCTACCCAACAATCAGATCCTTGGACTTTTCTCTTTAGGATTTCTCTTCATTATAATACTCCTCCTATTCTGGTTTGCAGCGGGCTTAATACACCATAACGTAAAGACATTGCCAACCCATACCTCCCCACAGAAAAACTATATCCAAGCCGGATGGGCACTGCGCCTGCTTGCGCCTGTTTTTTCGCTCTTGATGGCCGGTAAACTTTTACCTGCATGGTGTAAAACTTTCTGGAGCCCATATTACAAACCTGCAGACCCGCTCTTACTCTTTTCCCTAGAGCCCCTTATCTTAGAAGAGTTTGTCCTGAGCAAGGTGCTCCACCAAAAACAAATTGTCTTACTGGAAATCAGCTCAGGACTACTCATACTCTGGTTCAGCGTTTTTATACTTCGTGCACTCTATCAGCGCGAAAAGCAGGAAATTCTGCATATCCTTGAACATATCCGTGCCAAAGCGCGCGCGCACTCTTTCTCCGAAAAAAAATTCCGCCAGTTTTTTACCCATAGCAACGATGCGGTCTTTCTCGCCGATGCAGGCACCGGTGTTGTTGTTGAAGCCAATCCCCGCGCCCTGGTCTATACCGACCAATCCTATGATCAGATTATCGGCACGAATATCCAGAAAATTATCTGTAGTCAGTGCAATGACCAGTTCTCAACCATTTTTGGCCACACCACACCAGAAGAGGGAAAACGTCTGGAGGGAAAAAATCTCTCTTTTGAATGCTATATAAAATCTCATCGAGGCATTGAACGATTTATCGAGTTGTTCACCATTCGCTTTTCACTGGAGAACTGGCCTTTGGTGCTTATTTTAGGCCATGACATCACCGAACGAAAAAAGTTTGAAGAACAACTGCTTGAAAAACAAGAATCTCTGGAGAAGGCCCAAGAGATTGCCCATATCGGTAGCTGGGACTGGCATATTCAAAAAGATACCCTACGCTGGTCGAAAGAGGTTTTCCGTATTTTTGCCAAAAATCCAGAACATCATACGCCCTCTTATCAATCCTTTCTTGATACCGTTCATCCCGATGATCGACATAAAGTACAAAAACATGTTAATCAGGCGCTGAAAAACAAAAATAATCCCTATAAGGTTCAACATCGCATCATACGTCCCTCAGGTGAAGAGCGCATTGTTCAAGAGTATGGAGAAGTCTTCAGAACAGATGCTGGTGAACCTTACCGCATGGTGGGGGCAGTCCATGACATCACAGATCGTATTCTTGCTAAAAAACGTCTGAAGAATACCAGCGAAGCCCTGCAAGAGATCGAATCCCAACTAAGGCTCACCACAAAAATCTTTGAAAATGCCATTGAAGGGGTTTCGGTCACCGATATTGAAGGCAACATTCAATCGGTCAACCCCGCCTTCACCCTGATTACCGGCTATACCGCTGAAGAGGTGATCGGCAAAAATCCCCGCGTCTTAAAATCCGACCGCCACCCTGAATCGTTCTACAAGAATATGTGGAAAGAGATTACTGAAAAAGGCCAGTGGCAAGGAGAGATCTGGAACCGACGTAAAAATGGTGAAGCCTACCCAGAGTGGCTTACGATCAACTCAATTAAAGATCGACACGGCAATACAACCAACTACATTGCTGTTTTTAACGATCTCACCGAACTGCGCCGTACCCAGGAAGATCTTCTGTTCAGTACCCGCAACGATGCGCTTACAGGGTTACCTAACCGCGAATTTTTTAATGATAACCTCAATGTGGCACTGCAATTCTCTCAGCAGCAGGATAACAGGCTCGCTGTGGCCGTACTTAACCTGGATCACTTTAAAAAGGTCAATGATCAGTTTGGCCTCGCTCAAGGGGATAAAGTCCTCCAACAGGTGGTACAGCGTCTAAATATGGTCTGCCACAAAGAGGATACCTTAGCCCGTTTGAGCGGTGATGAGTTTGCTTTTATCTTTCGGGGATTTAAGAGTATATCTCACCTCTCACCGCGCTTATCCATTCTTGAAAAGGTGCTTACTGCGGCATTCACCATCAAAGAGCAGAGTATTTTTATCACCGCCAGCATTGGCATCGCCTTCTATCCGGAAAATGGCCACACCAGCGAAGCCCTGCTCAACAATGCCTCCACCGCTATGGATCGTGCACAACAATCTGGAGGGGAGCAGTTACAGTTTTATGAACCCACCATGGGCAAAGAGGCCAGAGAACGCATTCACTTAGAAACTGATCTTAGGCAGGCTTTTGAGAATGAGGAGTTTGTCCTCTATTATCAACCCAAGATCGATACCATCTCTGGAGAGGTCCGTGGTATGGAGGCACTGATTCGCTGGATTCCACCAGGCAAGCCCCCCGTATCGCCTGGTAAGTTTATCCCCATTGTTGAGGAGAGCGGTCTGATTATTCCTCTAGGATTATGGATTCTACGCACCGCCTGCCAGCAGACCAAGCGTTGGCTTGATGCAGGACATAAAGGCATACGTGTGGCAGTTAACCTCTCCACACGGCAGTTTCAACAGGAAAATTTTCTTGAGTCCGTCCAGATGATTCTCGATGAGACAGAACTCCCCGCTCACGCCCTGGAGTTAGAGATCACAGAGAGCATGATGATGGAGGATGTCAACAAAACCATCACGCTGCTTCAGCGTTTCCGTAATATGGGCATTCATGTGGCGATTGATGATTTTGGTACCGGACATGCCTCATTGAACTATCTCAAAAAGCTTCCCGTAGACTGTCTTAAGATTGATCAGAGTTTTATCCGTTATCTCCATGAAGATCCTACCGATGTAGCCATCACTTCATCGATTATCAACTTAGCCCACCGTTTAGGACTCTCGGTGGTGGCCGAAGGCGTTGAACGCTCCGAACACGCCTATTTTCTTAAAAAAGAGTCCTGTGAATATCTTCAGGGCTATCTTATCAGCCACCCTCTACCCACTGAAGAGTTTACAGGCTTATTAAAGAATCAATTGGCCTTTTCATTCAATGGGTCAGATTAGCCACACAAATATAGACGTATAGAGTAAACCATTTAAAAAAATACCTGCATAAAATAAAAAATTTGATCTCTCTATCAAAATCTGTTTCCCTAGTATAGTAGATATAATTTGTCTCAACTTCACCAACAGATCCAACAAATTTGAGAGATCAATGAATCGTTCCTCCTTCTTTATTCCCCTATTGTCTCTTTTATCTATTCTTTTTTGGGCGCTACCAATCAGCGCTGATGAGCAGCAAAAGCTGGCACAGCTTGAAAATAAACAACTGATCGAACAGGCGCAGGGTCTGCTTCAAAAAACAGAGCAGAAATATCGTATGGTTCTGCGTGCGCTGACACACCACGATATTTTATTAGCGCAAACCCAAAAGGCGCTATCCGAACAATCACCGACGGATTTCTCAAGAAAAGAAGATCCCGCACAAAGCCCAACCATTGATCATTTAACCAAAAAGCGCGATCAACTGACACAATATATTAATCAGTTACAGACGCATAATAAACATCTTCAAAACCTGATTGCACAACAGCAACAACATATTACACTGCGCTCCGATCTTCAAAAAAGCAGTGAAAATATCCTCCATGCCATTGACCGCCTCAGGCCCTATGCTTTGGAGTTGAAATTACGGGTCGATGATGGTTCTCTAAAAGAGAACGCACGCCCTCAAGCACTGACACAAAAAGCATTAGAACAGCGCCGAAAACAACTCTTAATCCAGCAGAAAAAACGCGCACCACAACAGGATGCCGCACAAAAAGCGTTGGAGCAAAGCCAGGAAGAGGCCAAAAAGCTCACCAACACGCAACAACAGGCGACAATCACATTACAGCAGATTAAAGCGCAACTGGCGCGACTTCAGCAGCAGACACAGCTGATTACACAATTTCAAAAGCTCTCAAAAGAAGAACAGAAGAGCCAATGGCTTACCATGGTTCGCGAACAGATCTGGCTGAAACGCTCTCTACGTGATGTGAAGTTTAATTATCAACAGATCTTAAAAGCAGCCAAAAAGGTTGCAGAAGCACTGAAACAGAGTGAAGCCGCCACAGAAAAACAGACAAAACCGAAACAACCTGAAGCACAGATCGATCAACTCAGTAAAAAACTGCCGATCTTAAAAACGCGTATTGAGCTCTTAAATCAACAGAGCGCCACCCTAACCGATCTGATCGCGCTCAAGCAGCCCCTGACCAGCAAAACGGCCATGCTGATGGATCATCTTTTTCGGATGCGCATTCTAGTCGGCCAAATGAAAGAGATCGATGATAAAACAAAAAAGAACCGCTTAGAACGCCTCAAAAAGACAGAAACATCGATCAAAGCGCTTCCCACAGCCTATATCGTGGAAAGAAACAACGCACAAAAACGACTGCAAGAGATTCCTGAACAGATCAAAGTGACCAAACAAATTATGACAGATGGTCATAAACATCTGGAAGGACTAAAAAAATCGCTGACACTGGCCTCAGAAAGCCAAAAGTGGCGGGACAGCTTAGCTAAGCTGGAGCAGGATGCACTGCTCAAACAGTTTATTGAGCAACAAAAAAACATTAAAACCGGACAGACCACCCTGACCACCGCACAAAAAGATCTTGAGAAGGCCACAACCGTAAGAAAAAAAGAAGAAAATCATATCAAATATCTCCGTGATCCACTCTATCCTCAAATTAGAGCCCAGGAGATCAACCAACATAAAAAGCTGCAACGCGAACTGGCGATCATGGCCAACCTGGTTCAATCAAAAGAGTCGCTGATTGTTGAAGAGAATAAAGCGACTGCTAAGAAAAAACAGCAGGCTGGTGTATCGATCTTTGATGATGGCGCACTCCTCACCAAAGAGGAGAACTTACGTAAATACCAGGATACGCTCTCCAGCCGCATGCGGATTTTAGAAGAGCAGCAGAAACTGCGTCAGCACTATCTTAAAACCATCAAAGCAGAGCAGAAAGCCTCAGAAAATTATAGCTCGTTGCTGCATAAACAACTGCAACAGTCCCATCGTCTCTTTGCCAGTGCACTGGAACTTCAAAAACGGTTGACGCTCAATCCAGAACAACAACAGAATCAAGAACTACCCCAAGGGCTGGAAAACGCGCTACAGCGCCAAAAGATTAAGCCTCTGGAAGAACGTTATAATAACGCACTCACCCAACAAGCCGACCTTCAACAACGCATACGGCAACTGGAAGCAAAAACCGATCAACAAGAAACAGCGCAGCGGTTTACAGCACTAATGGAGACCATCAGTCAACGTCTGGTCACATTGCAGGATATCAATAAACAGATTAAAAACTTAGATCGTGATATCAAAAAAATGCCTGAAGCCGACCGTATCGCTTTAGAGCAACGCGCCTCAGGCCTGATGCAACGTGAAAATCATTGGCAAGAGTCTCTGCTCACCATTTTTGCCTCAAAACAGACCCTCGCTTTAACCACGCTGTTAGAAAATCGCTATATCCAACTACTGGAATTTCAAAGAAAGCATAAAAACTTTGCCAGCCAGAAAAGTCAAATTCAAAAGATGTTAGAAGCGCTTGAGAAAGAAAAGGAGTTGCTTACTGCACTCTTAACCACCGAAAAAGAGCGCCTCACACATCTACAGAATCAAGAAACCACCCGTTGGTGGGTGATTCGTGCGCAACTGCAACCACAAAAAGCCCATAGGCTAAAACAGCAGTATAAACGTCAGTTTGGCCATGAAATGGTCATTCCTGAGACCACCGGTAAAGTGGATGACGCCCAGATCAAAAACTTAAGCGATGAAGTGTTTGATGCACGTCTACGTATTCTGGTCTTAAAAAAGCAGATCGCCCAACTCACCACCCGACTCTCTGAAGCGGGAATTCAAGCTGAAATTGATGCCTATCAGAAGAAAATCGCCAGCATTGATGGTCAAATCTATGATTATCAACAAAAAGTGCAGCGGCTTGATGGACCACAAACAAAACCCCAAACCGCATCGACGCAATATAATTTTGAGAAGTGGTTTCCCCCACCCAATTTTGTCGGCGAAATCGGTACACTGCGCCAGGAACGGTTAGAGGAGTCCAAACATACCGCACTGGCCTCCACCCTTAAACTGTTAGGGATTCCCATTTTAGCCCTTCTGCTCATTCGCCTGGCCAATCGATTAGGCAAACAGATTGTGGCACGCATCCAACAAAACAGTGAAGAGGGCGATCAAGAGCAGGAGAAACGTGCACAGACATTAATTGATGTCTTAAAAGCCTTCTGGGCAATCATTGTCTGGCTCATGGCAGTGATCTATATGTTGCAACTGATTAATGTGGATGTAACACCACTGATTGCT
>JBQGBW010000154.1:0-7911 GCA_052043475.1 Magnetococcales bacterium HHB-1 | reverse complement strand
AATACGATATTTGACAGTCAGAATGGCACCATAGACATAGAAAATGGCAAGGCATTGACCATATCCAACGGGACCACAATCATTGGAGATAAAACAACTTTTATCGGTTCTGGCCGTGTCAATTTAACAGGTACACACACTTTAGAACTCACCAGCGATTACACTTATGACAGCACCGCAAGACTCTCCTTTGGCAATGCATCGGTCACCCTGAATGGTAACAACGCCACATTCACTCTGGCGAGTGGTGCCAAACTCGGCCTGGTCTCTGAGACAATCAATACAGCTTTGAGAAACTTAGGAACCATCTATGTCAATAGTGGTGCTTCCAGCATCATTAACGGTAACTTCAGCAATGAAAGCAGTGGTGTATTGGATATCGGTTATTCAGGAAGCACCAGTCGCATCACCATCACCAACGGTTTTACCAATAGCGGGACCATCATACTGGATGATAATGACACTTATCATCGTACTGTCGATCTTAAAGTAACCAATGGTGTTCTTATCAACGACCATATTATTCAATCAGCAGACACATCCGGTGGTGGCAGTGATAACCAGATTACAGCCAGAATCACCAATCGTGGTACACTGGATATTGACCATGATCTCATTATCTATAACAGCAACAAAATTTTTGATACGCAAGATGGCACCATAGATATTGCAGACGGTCAAACTTTAACCATCTCATCCGGCACCACCATCATTGGTTCAGAGGCCACGTTAAGTAACAGCGATAATGGCAAGGGATTCTTAAAACTGACCGGTACACATACATTAAATCTGGCAACCGACTATACCTACAATGGTGATGGCATAAAGCTCTCTTTTGCAGGTGGCGATGTCACAATTAACAATCATACCTTCACCATTGCCAGTGGTGCCATCTTAGGACTGGTAGACGAAACATTCAACGCGAATCTCACCAATCAGGGCATACTCAGAATTAATGCCGGTGCCACCAGTTTTATTCATGGCACATTTTACAATGCCACCGATGCCACGCTGGATATTGGCGCGTCTGGTTCCACCAGTAGACTTACCATAGCAAGTAGCTTTATTAACGATGGTTTGATCATTCTGGATGATAATGATACCTATCACCGAACCACCGCACTGAAGCTTACCTCTGGTACACTCACCAACAATGGTACCATCCAATCTTCGGATACATCTGGTGGTGGTAGTGATAATGAGATCACGGCCAATATCATCAATCATGGCACCTTGAGTGTGGATAGTAACCTGATTCTTTATAACAATGGCCGGATATTCGATAGCAGTCACGGCACCTTGAATATTGCCAGCGGCAAAAAATTGACAATCTCCTCAGGCACCACCCGGTTTGGTGGTGAAACCACATTTTCTGGTGGTGGCCGAATCGAGTTGACGGGTACCCACACCCTATCTCTTTCGGACCATTATCTCTATAGCGGTAACGGTGTGACCCTCGCCTTAAAAGGTGATGTGACCATCAATAATTACTCATTTACCATAGACAATGATACCACGCTGGTTATGGCGAGTGATACATTCAATGCGGACCTGATAAACCAGGGTCTCATTCGGGTCAATGCTGGTGGCAGCAGTTTATTTAACGCCTATTTTGTAAACAGAACAGAGGGAACATTGGATATCGGTTCCAGTGGATCGACCACCCGATTAATCATCGCCCATGGTTTCTCCAACCAAGGAGAGATCATTTTAGATGATAATGATACCTACCATCGCACCGTTGCCCTTGAGGTCACCTCTGGTGTATTGAATAACACAGGCGTCATAAGCTCTACAGATCAATCTGGCGGCAACAGTGACAATCAAATCACCGCAAGCATTATCAACAGCGGCACCATCAATGTAAGTAGCAACCTTATTATATATAATGCAAACCGAACCTTTGACAGTCGTTCGGGTTCGCTGGATATCGCATCAGGCAAGATCTTAACCCTATCCGATGGCACCACAATCTTAGGCACGGATACAACATTTAACAGTAGTGGCGGTTATCTTAAATTATCAGGCACCCATAATCTGCAACTGGCCTCTGATTTTAACTATGATGGCAATACCAAATTGTTGTTCTCAGGTGCGGTTACCGTAAACAGTAACCAGATGACCATCGCAAATGGAGCATCCCTCACGCTCTCTGAGGATATATTTAACGCCAATCTTATTAATTATGGCAACATAACAATCAAGGCGGGGGGGACAAGCAAGATCAATGGAAGTTTCAGTAATCTTGCCGATGCCAATCTGAAGATTGGCTCCTCTGGGAGCACCACAACCCTGACCATAGCCAAAGGATTCACCAACAGCGGTGTCATCACACTGGATGACATAGACACCTATACCAGAAACGTTACATTAAATGTCACAGAAGGCACTTTGATCAACACAGGCACCATACAAACAACGGACCAGTCTGGTGGTGGAAGCACGCTGCGTTTGAATGCTAATCTGGATAATCGTGGGACGCTTGATATTGATCATCATCTCACCATCAATAAAGCAGAAGCTGATTTCATCAACAGTGGCACCATAGATATCGCTGCCAATAAAACCCTCACCTGGCAAGGAGGCACATTAACCAACACGGTTGATGGAACCATCCAGGGCTCTGGTCGCATGGTCACCACTGGATTAGATGATTTCATCAATAATGGTATCTTTACAGTCGGCAACTCTCCAGGCGAAATGCACATCACCGGCGATATCCGTTTTGGTTCATCTTCAACATTGATCATGGAAATCGAAGGCAATACGGTAGGAGTGGATCATGACTATTTAGATGTGGATGGCAAGATGGCTCTTTCCGGTGGCACATTGGAGATTGTTACCGCACCAGATTATACGCCAGACCTTGGAAAGAAGATTAAATTAATTGAGTTTGATCAGTTAGAAGGCGAATTTGATACCATTACGGGACTACAGATTACGCCATACAGAATGTGGGTACCGACATTTTCAGCCAACGATCTGACCCTAGAGAATAGAGAGATAAGTCATCTTGGTGATGATGCATCAAATATCCTTTCCGGTGATCAAGAAGATAATCTGATCTATGGCTCTTTAGGAGATGACATTCTTACTGGCCATGGTGGTGCAGATGATCTGTTTGGTGGTGATGGTGCGGATATTTTTCGCTATGTTGCCGAAAATGATTCTGCAAACAATACAATTGACCGCATCTTTAATTTTGATCCCAATATGGATAAAGTCGATCTTTCCGCACTTCTTATGGATGATGATTTAATCTATATTGGCGCGCAGGATTTTAGCGCCTCAAGTATCCATTCAGCCAATCAAAAACAGATCCAGGCCCGCTTTGATGATGATGATAATCTCCTGCTCATCGATACCAATGATGATGATGAAGCCGATATGCAGATTTATCTTGCATCCATTGACTCCGATCAACTCAACCAATCTAACTTTATCGATACACCTACCAGCCTAATGTAGCCTCCTTGGCTATTGGCTGTGATTAGAGTCTTGATTTCAACCCAAAGAAAGAGTGGAATATTGAGCCACAGTTCTCCGCACTGTTTAATGCCGATGAAACCATCAAACCCTTTCTATTAGACTTCCCTTTTTTTATCGTTGATCTAGGAAAAATACCAAACCAGGAACTATCAGAGCATCCCACACTGCGAGCCTGCTTTATGGCATTAAAATATGCCCACCGCTCTAAAGAAGAGCAGTTGCAAATTATCTTTCAGATTGCGGAAAACCTGCTTGAAGCCAACAAGGATTTTTTAATAAAAATTCTGCGCTACTTGCTGGTGGTGTATGCTATAGTTAATGAAGATTAAAAAGACATCGTTCAAACTGTCCATATTTCAGATGGAATCCATATGATTAGCCCACAGCGCTATAAATCAAAATGTGACGCTAACAAGCCATAAAATCAGGATCGCCGATTTTATGGACTCACAAAGTCACCAGAAGCATTCAATTTCAAAAAATTATTTTCAAATAGATCGTTAATGGTAAAAGGAGAGCATCGACCATGCAGTTTTCCGTTCCTTTCTTTCAACATGACTTGGGTAAAAAAGAGCTAAAAGCGATCAAAAATGTTTTTGAAACACCAATTCTAACCACAGGGCATGTTGTGGCTCAGTTTGAAGAGCAGTTTTCCCGCTATATGGGAAGCCAATTTGCTTTAGGCGTGACCTCATGCACAGATGCACTGCATTTGGCGATGCGTGTTTCTGATATCGGTCCTGGAGATGAGGTCATCACAACCGCAATGACTTTCCTGGCCACAGCCACTGCCATTCTGGAAGCGGGAGCAACACCTGTTTTTGTCGATGTGGAACCTGGTACGGGAAATATAGATGTTGAAGCGGTAACTCAGGCGATTACGCCTCGAACAAAGGCCATTATTCCTGTACACCTCTATGGACAGATGGTTGATATGGTGGCACTACGGAAACTGGCCGATCAGCATGGTTTAATTATCATTGAAGATGCCGCACACTGCATTGAAGGTAAGCGTGATGGTGTTCGACCGGGAATGCTAGGTGATTTTGCCTGCTTTAGCTTCTACGCGACAAAGAACATCACTTGCGGTGAGGGCGGCGCCATTATTACCAATCAGGCTGATTTGATCGATAAAATGCGTCTGATCTATCTTCATGGCATGTCACAGATGGCGTCTGAAAGAGCAAAAAAAGGGTACCGCCATTGGGATATGGTCCGTATGGGGTGGAAATTTAATATGAGTAATATTGATGCCGCGATGCTTCTTCCTCAACTTAAAAGAATTGATCGTAATCTCAAACGTCGAACCACATTGGCAATGCGCTACCGAAAAAAATTAGCCAAATTAGAAGGACTCGCACTCTCCACACTCTATCCCAATACCCGCCATTGCCATCATCTGATGACGGTTCAGGTCCAAGGAATCCCCCGTGATACCATGATTGAAAGGTTGCAGAGTCAGGGGGTTGGTGTTGCGGTTAATTATCGTCCCGCAGTCCCTTTAACGAAGTATTTCTCTGAAACGTATGGATACCAGCCAGGACAGTTTCCCCAAGCGGAGAAAATCAGCCATGAGACACTCTCTTTACCGCTTTATCCATTATTGAAAAAGAAGCAGGTTGATTTTGTTGTGACAGCAATTGCTGAAGCATTGGATAAAGGGTAAAAAAGAACCGATATGCAGCAGGAAACGCTTGGCAACGCAATTTATTAGGCGACTTCAACATCAATGCGACCATCGAACAGATAAATAGACGCCTGTTTTTTATCACGGAACACAACTTTTGTCTGGGACTTAAAAACAGTATCGTTCCTATCAATATTTTGTATCGCTGTAACCGTTCGATTATTGACCTTGAAACCAGGAAATGGTGTGCGTGCCTGCCAAATGGAGATAAAACGCGCGACAGATTCATTAAGCGCATTTTTCTCCTGCTGCTGCCATGAATCTTCTGTTGGTTTAGGGTACACACTCGCCAGTTCACTCATCTGTTTTTTCTCAGAAACAGTGCCTTTTTTAATACGATCAATCAAAGTTAAGGCGAGAGATGATGCTTCAAAAGCAAGGGCTTTGCGTAGTTGACCTTGGGTTATCCTTGGCGCGATATCCAACTCTTTTTGGAGAAGAATATCGCCCTCATCAATACCCGGTGTAATGCGATGTGCTGTGACCCCTGTTTTTTGTTGGCCGTGCAGCAAAACCCAATAGAAAGGCGTTGGGCCTCGATAAGCAGGTAATAGAGAGGGGTGCAGATTAACCGCATATTCAAAACGCTGGGTGAGTTCTGGCTTTAAAATCCGATGGTAGGTTGCCGCCAGAAGCAGACTCCCCCCCTTTTTTTGAGCTTGCGCTTCCCCCTCTTCGCCATACATCACCGGCACACCCAACTGGATCGCTTCCTGATCAATGGGCGGTGTAGAAAAATAGGGATAAGGCCCCTGCTCTTGGCGCGTAATGCACAGTGTTGGCGCATACCCTGCCCTGTGAAGCGCACGAAGAACCGCATTGCCCAAACCTGTAAGCGCACAAAGCGTAATATTCACAATCTCTTTGACCTTGTTATCAATCTATAAATCGCTTTTGGCTTTCAGGGCCTTCATTAAAAAGCAGGTCAACAACAGAGAGGTGGGCATGAAACGCACCAAACTGCTGGGTATATTCAGGATGTTGATAAGATTGCCAAACAACCTCAATCTGATGCGAAGCAAAAAGCGCTAGATCAAGATAGTTTTTTGCACTGTCTCCGCTGAGATAAGTCGTTACTCCAAAATGTTGACAAATCTTGAGTAAGCGTTCACTTTGAGATCCGGATATATTCAACTCTGAGGCACGATAAGTGGGCGTATTAATATTTAAAAATTGAGCAAGTGCCTCGATTAGCGTTAAATCGAGATCAATAAGCTGTTTCCAAGGATGTTGTAGAATCTCTTTAATCTGAGGAAGATAGGTATCTCGAAAAGGTGCCTTACTATAGCATAGCTCTAAAGAACGACTGTGCTTTTGGCCCCACTTGATTTGATTGTTAATCTCGACATCTAATATTTTCTGCCCATGCCGCCCTTTGTGGTGTACCGGCACAGTAAGCCATTGTGGTCCATCGGGCCCCTTGATTCGGTTACGATTGCGCCAACCATGTTTATCAAACTGTACGTCATCATAGTGAATAAAAAAATCCGCTCGGGCCAGTTGGTCGAAATAGCCGAGCCATGGAAGGTAACCCGGTTGGAGTACCGCAAGTACGGTCATGCCATCACCCTTTCTCTTGGGTTTCGTAGAACCAGAAGGGACGCGTGCCTTCGGTGGTCTCCTCTTCGTAGCTCGCCCCCGCAACTTGCCAGTCACCACACTGTTGACAGATGTTTGGCATTAATGACCAGTCATGGTTCATATGGTGCGTACGCACCTGCTCGCCAAGAGCTTTCCAAGCGCCTTTAACGGTCATATCCTGAACCAATCCCACATCAAAGTTGGCATCATAATCCACAGCACAAGCGACCGCGCGTCCATCCTGATGAATGGCCATGGTATTAATCGCCCAGGGGCAGGCGATACGAAAATCTTCATCATCATGGATGATGGTATCGGTACGGATCGAGCCCATAGTTCCCCACTCCAGCATGGGGCGAATTTTTACTTCAGCGCCAAAAGAACGCCAATGCTTACTGAAAGCTTCGGCCTCCATCACATTGTCTGACATCACAGAAAATTGTGCGGTAATGGAAGGATAGGTCTGTCCGCGCTCTTGCCGTTTTCGGCAGAGCTCTTCGAGCGCGGGATAGACATCATCCCAACGCGCTTTTGCACGAATTTTCTCAAAAGTCTCTTTTGTAAAACCATCAAGACTTAAGATGAAGCGCTTTAGGGGGGAGTTAAGAATATGCTCGATGTGATCCCAACGATTAAGCAGCGTACCATTGGAGTTGAGTACCAGGTTCGTACAGCCAACTTGATCTGCATAATGTAAACGATCCCAGAGCTCTTCTTTGAGCAGCAAAGCTTCGCCATAGAATGTGGGCCACACTTCGCAGTCTGGCATCTCTTTGGCCACCTCTTTTACAATCTGATCCCAGAGTGCGCGCTCCATATGTTTTTGGGGGCGGGTCATCTCCTTATGGGAGCAGTGAATGCATTTAAGGTTGCAATGGGAGGTGTTTTCAATGACCAACTGGGGGGGGAATGGGTGCTCACGTAAGCCCTGTTCAATTTTGAGCAGCATCTCACGACGTTGCTCGTCTTGTAGATGGGGCTTCAGTACAGTGAAATCAGTCACGTACTCAATTCCTTTCTATTATTAGCGGACCGCAGATTAAATGAGACCTGTAATCATGGCGTTAATGCCACTCTACTTTGCCTTCAGCGGTAACGATTGGCACGGTGCGCATCCACATCTGTTTTTGCCACCATTCAGGATTGTCTCGATA
>JBQGBW010000153.1:0-7989 GCA_052043475.1 Magnetococcales bacterium HHB-1 | reverse complement strand
GCTCTGGCCAGCAACGTGAAGCGCTTTCTACGCTACCAGTGCGCTCAAATAGCTGGAAAAGCGGAAAAAACAGAGTCAGTTCTTGCATAATGGGGTAAAACTCCCTTCGTTTCACACTGTTTTTTTACCTCAAAAAACGAATCCAGAACGAGTCTGCGGAATTCCAGAACCGGTTATCGAGATTTTTACATCAAACAGTTAACTGGTCAGGAAACACGCCCAAGCTCAAACAGGCTTTTTTCGGAAGACTCTTGGTGCACCACCGCCAAATATTATTCACTATTGGGAGTTTCTCATTGCAGGATGGGCAAAAGCAATCCATGTCGATCCACTCTATCTTTTTCATCGTGCACGCTTTATCATTCCACTGCTTGGCTTGTCGGGTATGTTTTTGTTTATACGCACCCTTTTTAGCGAAGACCAAAAAGTTCTCTGGATATTTTTTGTGGTCGTTCTTCTGGCCCTGGGAGAATATTATCTTGCCTCACCATCCAATTTGGATTGGCTGAAAAGTGGCGATATTACACGTGGAGTCATGGCGTTCACAGGAACAGCGCACCATGCAGACAGTGCGATGGATATTCTTCTGCCATTTGGTTTAGCGGTCATCATGCTGGCACTCCGCTTTTTTTCTCTTCCACACATTCTGCTCGTTGCCATCATTTTTGTGCTCAGTTTTTTATGGCATCCAAGAGAGTTTTTTCAGATTGGAATCTTTCTTGGGATATGTGGTGGCATGATCTTCTTCGAACCCAAGGAGAAACGTAAAAGGAAGTGGTTGGAATGGATAGGGTTGCTTCTCCTGGCTGCAATGATTGCCGTATCAATCGTCGTGTGGTATTTCGCAATTCTCTCGCCAGAAGCCTATACTCACCACGCAGATGAGGGCAGTCTTAAAATCAACATCCTTGCTCAAGCGCTCAACCCCGCCCATATATTTGGTTTCCGCTTCCCCTTCTTCTTTCCGATGCATGTATCCACAAATACCACAACGCTCAATGCCGCATGGCAACTTTTTCCCTGGCTGATGCTAACCGCTTCAGGAGCCATCGCACTGGTATTTTATGGTAACCGTCAAGATAAGCAGATTACACAGGTTTTCCTTGCAACGTGGATCCTCCTGTTCTCATGGAACTTCAGTATACTGGCCACCATGGCACTGACCTATTCAGAGATGATGACAACCACGCCAAGAATCATCTATATATACGCCTATATTCTTCTTGCAGCGGGCTTGTTCGTATTTTGCAAACGCATTTCAAACGCTCTTTATCCATCCGGGCCAATTGTGGCCACTGCGGTTACACTCCTTTTCCTTCTGGCTGGTTTTGTTTTTCATCAACTCATCTCACAAGCGATTCCTATTGAGTCATTTGTTCTTGCAATGACACTAAGCATCCTCATCGTGCTTGCAACAGTCCTTTTAGCCGTGCATCCAACCTCTGTCTGTGAGACAGTACGCCCACCATCGCCCCTTATCGCAACATTGATGTTATCGTTCCTGCTCCCAATTCTCATACCAAACTACCTTAATGTTTTGCCTCGACTGGCAACATACACCCGTCCTGCCATGGAATGGTATAATCAGAGGAGCGTCCTTGGACTTTCACAAGAGTTGATCCATTTTATGCAGAGTACGCCGCCAAAAGATCTGGTTATGGTTCACCCTTTAGGCGATGCGGTTACATCAATCTATTCAGCGCAGTGGCGATTATCAACCGTTCCAATGAATGTGATTGACACAATACGGCGTGACAGCCCGATTAAAATTCTTACCCGCAAAGATGAGCACCCTCTCTTTCCAGAACGTTCCAGTTATGGGCCGCACTTCACTTTGGATCGGTTTGATCACCATAAAATTCTCTGTTTTACTAAAAACGCTGGCGCCTCAACAATCCTTATTGAAAAGAGTGATTATCGCTGGATTAAACCATATATTGTATCTCATCCAGAGAGCTATGCCATTGTCTTTGATCATTCTGACAAGGGCGAACTGGTTGCACAACGTGTGGGTTCATCGCCCGAATCGTGCACGGGCAATGAGATCGATGTCTTATGATGGCGCATCTAAAAAAAAAGCGATATCCGACTTGTTTTTGTTGTATATAACATGCACTTCGAATACAACCATCCTTTTTTACGCGGACAGATTGCTCCTCCTGAAATAAACCTAACCTTTATTAAGTGAGATCACATCAAATGAAAACACTGAAGCTCTCTTCTGATCATGATGTCACCATTATGAAACAGGATGAACAGTTTATTGTCTGCACACCATCACTTGGAATTATTGTATCCAATGAGAAGCTTGACCTTGCTTTGGCGGAGATGCAATCGAAACAAGAGAAGATAACCCATAAAATTCACAAATATGATATCGGTCACCTGTTCTCATTGAAGAAAAAAAGAACAGCACGCGCTGAAATGCGATCTTTTATTTATAAAATAATGCTATCCGTCGCACTTATTGGTTTTATTTCGCTCGCAATGGTCTCAACACTTCGTGCGGTCGTCCCAAAGCCCTCTCCAGAAATGGTGCTCAAAATTACAAACACCATAAAATCGCCACAAGTGACCCGCTGGGCCACAACCTTTCTCTCTCTTACCGCAGATCGCATCGAAGAGATGGATAAAGAAGAGAGAGCGTTACTGGCCAAAGAGGTCCGCCGCATTAATGCGCTTTGGGAACAGCATTTTGAAAAAGAGACAAAAAACAGCGCACCAGTAGATCCAATAAACAGTGAGAACACAACACCACCAACACCTCCCTCTTCAGATCAACCTGTGGATACCAACACTTCTTCTACAGCGCCATAAATTTAACGATAATATTTAAAGAGTGGAAGCACTTTACGCAGCACCTCATCTTCAAGATGGAAAGGCTCGGCAACACGGTGTATTGTGCCTGCCTCATTCTGCATACGCATCTGAACGCCCCACAACAAACCATTTTTAATGATATCACTCACAGTGCGCAACAAAATCGGCAGTTTCGTTCCTTTACCCTCCCCTTCTTTGCGAGGAATAAACGGAATAGGAACCTCAATAAAGCGCATTTTTTTATAATATGTTCGAATCAGCAACTCTGGATTGATAAAAGGTGTTTTTGCTTGCAGGGGCAGAGACTGAACCATAGATGTACGATAAAAGGTCACATTCTGAAAATCATGGAAAGGAGCGGCAAAAATCATCCGTTGAACATAGTAGTTAGAGAGGGAAACTACCGCTTTCCATAGCGTATCAGAACGTCCTGAAACACGATAAATTGATCGAATGATCGGAATGTGGCTCAAAATACGTTCAGGGGTTGGACGTATTCCCTGAACCACATCGTAGTGATGCAATAAGTCTAAGAAAATGGGAAGCTGTTCTAGATCGTATGCCCAATCGACCACCTGCCAAAAAAGAAAATCCTTACGCGCCGCCTCAATGGCACGACGACAGGAGAGCCCGACATTTAAATTTTTCTCATTATGGATCACACGTAACCGCGGTTCACGGCGCATATAGCGCTCGGCAATTTCTCCTGTAAGGTCCGTACTGCCATCATTGACAAAAATAATTTCAAAATCGCTCACATATTCATCCATCATGGCGAATGCACGATCCAGAAATTTTTCAAGAAGTTTCTCTTCGTTCAACCCCCAACTGAGCAGGGAAACAGAGTATGGAAATTTTTCAGCCATAAGATTTTAGACTCTATTCTATGTGTCAACGCTTTAAATGTTTATATCGCTCATTAAAGGATCGTTTAAACAGGGGGCTCTTAAAAAAATCAGTGGATATAGCGTTCATACCAAAGCTGAAACATCATCAGATTCCAGATCCGGTTTCCATAACGGGTGGGCTCTTGATTGTGCGCCAAAAGGAGCGTCTGCACCGCTTCAGAAGAGAGCATGCCATGTTTTTTCAAGCGCTCAAGAGAGAGCGTTTCATCAATAAAGTCCTTGAGGTGGCGAATAAGCCAGTTATTAATGGGCATGAGGAAACCCTCTTTGGGGCGCTGGACAATACCTGGTGGAAGCAGATCTTCGACGGCATCTTTAAGAATATGTTTGACACGACCCTGTTTAATTTTAATTTTTCCTGGAATACGCCATGCAAAAGCAACCAGATCAGGATCAAGAAAGGGGGGGCGCACCTCTAAGGCATGGGCCATGGAGAGCCGATCAACAAAGGGAAGCACCTGATCAGGAAGAAGGGTTTGACTGTCCAGATAGAGCGCCCGATTCACAGGATCATTGGTGGGACAATTTTCCATGATCTGGCGAATCAAGGCTTCTGTGGATGGCTTGCCTTGAAGTTCTGTATACATCGCTTGGGTATAAAGCGTTCTATTCAATTCATCATGGGATATATATTGCCCCATACGCCTGGCGGCTTCATCGCCACGCTCAAGAAGTGCAAGCAGAGCAGGAATATCTTTTTCCTGGTACGGAGCGAGATTAAAGTTGATCTCTTCTGAGGTATATTTTGCAAGCTGTCCTCCGGCTTGGGTCAGAAAAGCCAGGGGTTGCGCTTGTCGATGAGAGAGATAACTACCAAACAACTCATCGGCCCCATCGCCAGAGAGCGCCACTTTGACATGCTGGGCAATCGATTGAGAGATAAAATAGGTAGAGATAACCCCTGAGAAGGGTTCATCGAAACTGCTGAGAATATTTTCCAGCGTTTTAGGAATATCGCCATACGTCACCAGATGCTCAATATGTTCTGTCTGATACATCTGACTTACCGCTTGGGCATTTTTTCGATCCGCCTCTTTATTATCAAATCCCTCTCGTGTTTCATAAACCAGCGTAAACGTCTTAATCGGTTGATCCGTTAAACGACTCATCAAGGCGACAACGGAGGAGCTATCCACACCACCAGAGAGGTAGGCAGCCACTGGGACATCTGCCCGCATCTGAAGTTTAACGCTCTTTTCCAACAGGCGACGAACTTCATTCCGTGCATCAACCTCATCCATATGGGGATCAACTTCCCAGGAGGGGTTCCACCAGAACTGTCGTTTAAGTTCTCCTTTATGCCAGGCGATCAACTCTCCAGGATGAAGCTGCTGCATCCCTTTGTAGGCGGAAAAGGGGGCGGGAATATTCTTAAAAGAGAAGTAGTGATGTATCGCTTGCCAGTTGGGCTGGCGAGAAAATGTCGGGTGCGCCAAAATCGCTTTAGGCTCGGAAGCAAAGAGCATTTCCCCTTGGAGAGGCGCAATATAGAGCGGTTTAATACCGCAGTGATCACGAACTAAAATAAGACGTTGCTCTTTTTTATCCCAGAGCGCAATGGCAAACATGCCATTAAGATACTTAGGAAAATCCAAACCATAGTTCTCATAGAGGTGAACGATCACCTCACTGTCTGAGTGGTGCGTGCGAAAATGATGTCCCTGCGCTTCCAGCGTTTCACGCAACTCAATATGATTATAGATTTCACCATTGAAAACAGCGGCAATGGTGCGATCCTCGTTAAATACCGGCTGTTGACCGCTTTCAAGGTCGATAATGGCCAGACGCCGCATGCCTAAGGCGACATTTTCTCCTTGCCACACCCCGGCTTCATCGGGACCACGGTGGTAGAGTGTGGACGTCATTTGTTTCAGAACGGCTGAATCCGGTGGGCCGGTAAAACCACAGATACCACACATGGCACGTTTTCCAATAAAAATTGATTAAACTAGCTTTGAGCACTTTGAAAATCGTCATGCTCGCCCAATTTTCCCTGACGGGCTTTTTCGGCGCCATCCACCACTTTCCAGTAATTGTGTTTCCAGGAGCGGTATTGCCAATCGGGACAACTGGCACACAGTTCAAGCTCGGTTCCTTTCTGATTCAGATGTTTCTGGCGATAGTGCTCAAAACCTTCCCCATGCCAGATCTCCTGAATACTCTGTTGTCCCACATATCCCATGGAGGTATTGGCGGCGATATCGTAACCACACACCATAACATTACCGCGTGAGTCGATATTGAGGCGCTCAAAGATGAAGGGGCAAGGAATTGTGGTATTGATATAGGGGGTGGTATCTGCAGAACGGGAATCATCCAAGGTTGTGTTGAGTCCCCAGGTTAAAAATTTGCGCTTAATAAAGTAGTCAACACCAATTTCATCCATCCAATAACGTTCTATCTTATCAATTTCAGCCGCTTTTTGGTTCACGCCTGAAGCAATGATGCGCGAACGACTACCCAGTTCATTCCGCAAATTAATCATGCGTTTCACATTGGTAAGTAGCAACTCCCAATCCAACCCGGTACGCACCTCTGCATAGGTTTTGGCTTCCATGGCATCGACAGAAAATTCGATCATATCGATATCGGCTTTCAGCAGCGCACGGGAGTTCTCTTCGGTAAATTTAGAGCCATTGGTAATCAACCCGATTTTACACCCTTTCTCTTTGGCATAGACAAGCAACTCCACCGCCTGCTCATGCAACATGGGCTCACCACCACCGGAAATCCGTAGATAAGCGCCATGGCCCCCAGCCTCGTCAGCAATCTTTTTAAAGATCTCTTCAGACATATAGGGTGCATCACGATAATCTTGACGGATATCTGAGTTAGTATAAGGACAGTGGGGACATTTGGCATTGCAAGGATAGACAAAGGATAACACCAACATCATAGGGAAGCTTTTCGCTTCAGGACGGATACCGTACTCTTCTTGGATATGTTCACTGGATGAGGAAGCCATGGCCGCATATTAGCTCTTTTGGGTTGGAGATTTAGATTGATCTTCTTGGGTTTCGTAGAACCAGAAGGGGCGCGTGCCTTCGGTGGTCTCCTCTTCGTAGCTTGCGCCTGCAACCTGCCAGTCACCACACTGTTGACAGATGTTTGGCATTAATGACCAGTCATGGTTCATATGGTGCGTACGCACCTGCTCGCCAAGGGCTTTCCAAGCCCCCTTAACGGTAATATCCTGAACCAATCCCACATCAAAGTTGGCATCATAATCCACAGCACAAGCGACCGCACGTCCATCCTGGTGAATAGCCATGGTATTAATCGCCCAAGGGCAAGCGATACGAAAATCGTCATCATCATGGATGATGGTATCGGTACGGATCGAGCCCATGGTTCCCCACTCCAGCATGGGGCGAATTTTTACTTCAGCACCAAAAGAACGCCAATGCTTACTGAAAGCTTCGGCCTCCATCACATTGTCTGGCATCACAGAAAATTGTGCGGTAATGGAAGGGTAGGTCTGTCCGCGCTCTTGCCGTTTTCGGCAGAGCTCTTCGAGTGCGGGATAGACATCATCCCAGCGCGCTTTCGCACGAATTTTCTCAAAAGTCTCTTTTGTAAAACCATCAAGACTTAAGATGAAGCGCTTTAGGGGGGAGTTAAGAATATGCTCGATATGATCCCAACGATTAAGCAGCGTACCATTGGAGTTAAGTACCAGGTTCGTACAGCCAACCTGATCTGCATAATGCAGACGATCCCAGAGTTCTTCTTTGAGCAGCAAAGCTTCGCCATAGAATGTGGGCCACACTTCGCAGTCTGGCATCTCTTTAGCTACCTCTTTTACAATCCGATCCCAGAGCGTGCGCTCCATATGTTTTTGGGGGCGGGTCATTTCCTTATGGGAGCAGTGAATACATTTAAGGTTGCAATGGGAGGTGTTTTCAATGACCAACTGGGGTGGAAATGGGTGCTCACGTAAGCCCTGTTCAATTTTGAGCAGCATCTCACGACGTTGTTCGTCCTGTAGATGGGGCTTTAGTACAGTGAAATCAGTCACGTACTCAATTCCTTTCTATTATTAGCGGACCGCAGATTAAATGAGACCTGTAATCATGGCATTAATGCCATTCCACTTTGCCTTCAGCGGTAACGATTGGCACGGTGCGCATCCACATCTGTTTTTGCCACCATTCAGGATTGTCTCGATACCAGTCGATTGTGCGTTTTAAGCCCTCTTTCCAGGAGACTTCCGGTTTCCAGCCTAAGCGTTGATGCAGTTTATCCCAGTTGCCTGTATGGC
>JBQGBW010000152.1:0-8012 GCA_052043475.1 Magnetococcales bacterium HHB-1 | reverse complement strand
TGGATGGTGTTGGAAAAGAGGAGAGCGGATGGCTTTGGGGCTGTTTTTTGGGGGGTAAATCTTGTAATGGTAGCGTAGACGGGGTTGTGGGCCGTTGATAAATCAGTGACTCAGCATGCATATGGGTAAGAAGTCCAGCAGGATTACGACGACTGACCTCGGCGTGGCCGGTCATAAGATACCCGCCAGGTCGCAGCGTTCTGGCCATCTGTTGAATCAGTTTTTGGATGGTATCACCATCAAAGTAGATAAAAACGTTGCGGCAGAGAATGAGGTCGAACTCAGAGAGCAGATGTTGTGGTGCGGGAAAGGCGGTTTGGATTAAATTAATTTTCTTAAAGGTGACACGCTGACGGATTTCAGGAAGAATGCGCCACCCCTCTTTCTCTTCTTTAAAGTAGGTATTGAGAATTTCTGGCACGGTTTTGCGAAAGGACCAACTACTATAGAGTCCCTGTCTAGCGCGCTCTAAGGCATGTTCATTGATATCTGTGCCTAAAATAAGGATTGGCCGTGGATCGCTTGGGGGGATATTTTGCAGGATCTGAATCGCCAGAGTATAGGGTTCTTCTCCGGTAGAGCAACCGGCACTCCAGATGCGCAACTCACGGTGACGACTGCCTTTAAGGAGTTCGGGCAGGATTTTCTTTTCCAGCAGCGACATCTGGCCGCGGTCGCGAAAAAAGTAACTCTCTCCGGTGGTGAGGTTTAAAATGAGTGTACGCCACTCCTCCTGGCTGATTGCAGAGTAACTCTGCAACATCTGGAGATAGTCTTGTTGTTTGATACGATGTTGTTTCAGACGCTCTTCGAGGAGAAGGCGGACATGTTCTACGTCTTGCTTAGGGACAACAAGGCCAGTCTGTTGTGTGACCAATTCTAAGAATGCCTTAAGTGTGGCATTATCGATCTGCTTCTGTTTTGCGCGACTGGCAAAAGAAAAGACGTTTTTGATCATAGGAGGCCAAACGCTTGTAGTTTGGTTTGTAGGATGCTTTTATCCAGCGGTTTAATCAGGTAGTCTGTGCAACCACCTTTAAAGGCTTTGATCACATCTTTTGGAGTATCTAAGGCAGTGATCATGAGCAGTTTAACTTCCTTCTCGGGAGTGATTTTCTGTTTCTTTTCATAATCGCGTATGGCACGGGAGGCTTGATGACCATCCATGGCGGGCATCATGATATCCATGCAGACAAGGCTATAGGGGGCGTCATCTTCGTGGGCCATGATAAATGCTTCGACGGCTTCGCGGCCATCGACAACCATATCACAGGTGCCATATGGTATCAGGAGTTTGTGCAAGAGCATACGGTTAGGAAATTCGTCATCCACAATCAGGATTCTCATCAGGAATCTTCCTTAAACGCCATCCGTTTGGATTAAAGCAGTGCGTTAATAAACAGATTTTTATATCGATCTTTCACATAAAACAGTGAGGAGGCTCTTTTTGGATACCCTTAAATGAAGCTTCTCTATTTTACGTCAGGTGCTTCTCTTAAGACAAGGCTTTCCAAGCATTGTGTGGCGCGTTTTTTGTATGGACACACTGTGATTGAACAATTTTCAAGTTGAGTATGGCATTTTATTGCGCACATAATCTATTTTTGATATGAGCTAAAACGATAGTAAAAGTTGATAAAGTAAAGACTGGTAAAAGGTCAATGTGCGTTTAGTAGAAAGCACCAACGATATTCTGGCATGCAATAGGGTTCAGGCTGAGTTTTTGCTTAATTGGTCCGCGAAAAAAATCAGCCCGCCACATCAAGGCCGAAAGATCACATTGCATTTTCATCAGTAGAAACAAGAACCAAGCCATCATTCTCATCCCCCGCACCACCGAGTTCCTCTTTACGTCGCTCACTACGCAGTTTAATCGCCAAACGCAACTCATTGGTGGAGTCTGCAAAGCGCAACGCATCCTCATAGGTGATCTTATACTCTTCATAGAGATTAAAGAGCGCCTGATCGAAGGTGAGCATACCCAACTCATTGGATTTGGACATCACCTCTTTAATCCCCTCAACCTCACCTTTAAAAATCAGGTCCGAGATTAAAGGCGATTTTAAGAGAATCTCAATCGCTGCCACACGCCCTCCCCCTTCACGCGGCAGGAGTCTCTGGGAGATAATGGCACGGAGGTTGAGGGAGAGATCCATCAGGAGTTGCTGTCTTTTTTCACTGGGAAAAAGGTTGATAATACGATCCAACGCCTGGTTTGAGTTATTGGCATGCAGTGTCGAGAGCGCCAGATGGCCAGTTTCTGCAAAATTGATCGCATGCTCCATGGTCTCCTGATCACGAATCTCACCAATCAGGATCACATCAGGCGCCTGGCGGAGGGTATTTTTAAGCGCCGCATGCCAGTTCTCCGTATCCACCCCCACTTCTCGCTGGGTAATCAGACAGTTTTGATGGGGATGGACATACTCCACAGGATCTTCAATTGTGATAATATGGCCATAACTGTTTTTATTACGAAAGCCCAACATCGCGGCTAACGTGGTCGATTTACCTGAACCGGTCCCACCGACCACCAGAACCAAGCCATTTTTATCCATCACCACATCTTTGAGCACCTGCGGTAAGCCCAACTTATCAAAATCAGGGATCTCTGTGGTAATTGTCCGTAGAATCATACCAATACGGCTCTGTTGGACAAAAGCATTGACCCGATAACGACCGATACCGGCCGGAGCGATAGCAAAGTTACACTCTTTTGTGGCCTCAAAATCACGATTTTGCCGATCATTCATGATCGAGCGCACAAGCATCTGACTCTGTTGGGGCGTAAGCGGATCTGAGGAGAGTGGTGTCATTTTGCCATGCAGTTTAATGGCGGGTGGAAAGCCTGACGTGATAAAGAGATCCGAACCACTTTTTTGTTCCATGGTTTTAAGGAGATCTAACATAAATTTAATGGCTTGATCGCGTTCCATGATACCGTTTCTCCTTGCTTGTGCTTTAAAAATCTGAAAGCTTCACCCTTTCAAACTTTAAGTATACGGGAAAGACTCCCCTTAAGAGAAGCATAAAATCATTATTGCAACCAAAAGAAGCCGTTATAGGTCGATCTGTCGAACCTGCTCAATGGTGACATGGGTTAAAAAAAGCTGCGCAACATCTAAAAAGCGATCCTTCACATCGGTGACTAAAAAATCAACTTTCTGTTGTGGGTGCTGTGCAGGCAAAATGGTACGGCCAATCTGTTCGACTAAAGATGTAGCGACCGATTGTGCAGAGTCAATCAGGAAGGTACCCTCCCCCATCACTTTAGAGATCAGCGGCTTTAAAAGCGGATAGTGCGTACACCCCAGAATCAGAAAATGCGGCTTTTTATCCAGAAGGGGTTGCAATGTACTCTCAACAATAAGTTGGGTCGCCGGATGATCAAGCCACCCCTCCTCAACCAGTGGTACAAACAGAGGACAGGCTAATGCATGAATGGTCTGCTCAGGAAGACGTTCTCTCAAAAGGCGACCATAGGCATCACTGGCGATTGTGGAGCGGGTGCCGATCACAGCGATTGAAGCCTCCGATTGATGGTGCTTTTTTAAACAGCGGCAAGCCATATTACATCCCGGCTCAATCACCCCCATAATCGGAATCGGCAGTCGGTGTTTCAGTCTATGCAACCCCAAAGCCGAAGCGGTATTGCAAGCCGCCACAATGGCTTTAACAGGAATTTTTAAGAGTGTATTCGCCACATTCTGCGTATAGCGCTCAACAGTACGCCCCGATTTACTGCCATAAGGTACACGCGCCATATCGCCAAGATAGACAAAATGCTCAAAGGGGAGCGCTTTAACCAGCGCATCAAGGACCGTAAGACCGCCGACACCAGAGTCAAATACACCGATAGGACGAGAATCTGTGGGCAAGGGATTCATAGGCACTGTTTTTTATTCATTATTTTCTTAAAACCTTTTAAAAATATACACGCTGCTGCAAAGCCGTCATTATGATTTAAGAGAACACAAAAAAAGCCTCCAGTTTCCACTTGGCTATTTGAGCAGTTATTCGCCATGAAGGGAAGGAAATTTTAAATCTTTGCAACCAATGAAGGGACAATCAATAAACAATAGCATCATGATAATACATAGCAATACACCTTTTATGGTCTGGATATTGCTTTGAACTTGACAATTACATAAGATGCTTTATTTTTCAAAGAGGTAACCCTTTAATACGGCATCTAACACGCCATGGCGTATCATCGCACTTCTATAGGCCATTTAATGCAACAACGCTCGATAAGATTCTGGCTCTTTTTTTTAATAGGGCTCACGCCAATGCTTGCCTGGAGTAAACCGGCACTGCGCCTATCCTCCGTGTTGCAGTTTGACACCCATTTAAGCGCACCGGAGAATGCACGCTTAACGGTAAACCATCAAGGAGATCGTCTTTTAACCGCAAGTTACCGGCATGGCGTGCAGTTATGGAATGCAAAAACAGGCCAGTGGATCAAAGATTTTTCTCCCCCCCAAAAAAACCATCGTTTTAAAATCGCCACACTCTCTCCTGATGGGCGTCATGTTGCCGCCTCTGGACTACCCCAGATTAAAGCGGATTCAACCTGTAACCAACAGCACACAATCTATCTTTTTGATACCACCACAGGAGAGGTCGCCCAGCAAATCCGTGGCTTACCCGCACCAGCCTCTTTTTTACTCTTTTCTCCAAACAGTCAGCTTTTGGTGGTTCTTCTCACAGCACCTGGTGGCATGCATGTCTATCAGGTAGAGAATGGTGAAGAGGTTTTTGAAGATCTGGATTATACCGCGCCCAGTTATGGTGCGGACTATGCGCCTTCAGGTAAACTGGTCACCGCCTCACGCGATGGTTTTATCCGACTTTATGGCTTGCAACTCCAACTCTTAGCCAAAAGAAAGATGGATAGAGCCCGCCTTCCCCATCGCATCCGATTTTCACCACAAGAGAAAACAATCGCTGTGGGCTTTGCAGACAAACCCTTGGTCGCCCTACTCTCTCCCCTCGATTTAGCCCCTGTTTACTATCCTAAAACAGATCAATCACAGCACTCTGGTAATCTGGCTTTTGTGGCTTGGTCAAAGAAGAGTAAAAAACTCTATGCGGGAGGAGATCGTGCGTTGCTCCACGCCTGGTCATGGTTCGGAAAAGGAAAAACACGGACACACCGCATATTACCAGACGGAGAACTTTTGGATCTGCAACCCCAAAAGAAGGGGGGACTCTTTTTTCTGGCGAATAAACCACCGTTTGGGCTACTCAACCGTCAACTAAAGCAGACACTGCATGCGAAAAAAACGCACCAAGACAAAAAAGAAGCGATCAAAACCGCTCAGAAAAAGACGCAAAATGCATCGCAGACAGAGAAGTTAAACATCACCGACTGGCGTCACTCAACCACACCTAAGCTTAATGGTCGCCCGTTAACATTGGCAAAATATGAAACATCGAAAGCAATTCTTATTCTGCCAGATAAAAAGGGCTTTATTCTTGCGGCCAGTTGGAACATCTATCGGTTTGACCGTTTAGGAAATAAACTCTGGCGAACACCGGTTTCAAAGACGCCCTGGAGTATCGCTCTGTTGAAGAGTAAAACAGAGATCGCTGTGCAGTTTGGTGATGGATCAAAACAGTCCTATGCAATCGAAAATGGGCAAAAGCGTGCACAAATATCAGAAAATTGACCCTTTGACACTCTTTTGACCTTCTATTTAAGCATGCAAAATAAAAAAAGCCTGATCATACTATTGATCAGGCCATGGAGACTTTCTATCTCAAAAAAGATTTAAGAGAGAATCTCATCATTTGCAGGGGCACGTGTCTTACTAAAAAGACGACGCATCGCTCTGATATTTAAACTGTTCCTAAATGGGGAGAGGTGAGCAAGCCGCCCCCACTGATGCTTACGCGCCCTGTAGGTCTCCGATACCGGTGAACGAAAGGCCAGAGCATCGGACAGTGTATTAAGAAAGTGCTGTGTATTATGAAAAGAGTAAACTGAAGCCGACATCTCTCAAGAACCTCCCAAAATCTATGGTTATGTTCACATGATATGCGAATCTCTATTCGTCTTGCTTTAATGTAATGCAAAGTACGGGCCACTCTTCTCATGAACCCTCCTAAGCATGAAATAAGCGGCTCTGTTCAACCAAAAACGAAGAAAACGCGAACTTATGCGCATTTTTTTGTTACTGAAACCACAGATTTTTTATAGATCGCCTTCTGCTGATCATAAAAAGTGCAAAATAATCCTCAAAACAGACAATCGGTGAGCAGACATGGAACATTTGTGTCTTTCATTGATTGAACAAAATGTCTCACAATATTGGAAAGGGTATAACTTATTAGACTTAAAACGAAAACAGCGCTTTTTTTCAAGAAACATGTCAGGATCACAGCGGATCAATGTGTCAGAGAACGTCAATCTGTTCCATTAAAATGGATAAGAAACGCTTTTTTATGCATGAGGATGCGGCATCAGTCTTGACAGTATGCGTAGAAAAGGGTTTAATAAAATTGCTATTTTTGACATTATTAAATTTGATAGAGGAGTCAGGGAACGATGTCTCAAACTTCCATGTTTAAACGAAATGAACCTTACAAGGTACCATGTCAAGCGGGCGAATCGATCCTGGTCTGTCAATGCGGTCTAACCGATGATGCGCCCTACTGCACGGGAAAGCATAAAGAAAAACAGAGCGGAAAAGGGCCGGTGAAACTTTCTGCCACAGAAGCAAGAACGTTTTACATCTGTGGCTGCAACCAGAGTGGCACCATGCCTGAATGCGATGGCGCGCATAAAACATGCCCTGAAAATGAGACTTTTATGAATCGATGGTAGAAAAATCTATTTCTTTATTTTGCAAAAAAAGGAAGGCCAGAACAAAATCAGTATGTTCTGGCTTTCCTTTTGCTTTTTTTAGAATTAAATTATGCTTATGAGTTAATGGTGATTGAGCCAATGGAGGTGTTATCGCTCACATCGCCACCCGCGGCCCCCGTGGCACCAATATTTGCTGAGGCATCACCGCCCAAGCCCATACCGGCACCGGTTGCCATGGCATCACCGCCACCCCAGAAGCCGCCACCGGCCGAAGCATCGCCACTTCCCATGCCCAGACCACTTCCACCAATGGCACCGCCGCTACCTAAAGCGTTACCAAAGGCATCACCACCCGATTTACCTGATTGGCTAAAATCAAGATTGCTATCCATAATCTATTCCTTTATCTATTATGTTTTGTTTAATGCATAAATCCTATAGTATTTTAGTATTTCTAAAATTAAAAAACATCAATAAAAAAACAAATTAACAAACAAAAAAGCTGCTTGATCAACAGAGTCGTTGATCAAGCAACGTTTTTCCTAGAACTTAGGAATTAATCGTGATCGAGTCGATGGAGGTGTTATCGCTCACATCACCACCCGCAGCACCTGTGGCACCCACATTGGCTGTGGCATCACCACCGATACCCGCTCCTGCACCGGCAGCACCCGCAGCACCGCCACCGCCCCAGAAACCGCCAGCAGCATTTGCGCCAGCACTGCCAACACCAACACCACTGCCAGCCATAGCGCCACCTGAAGCCGCGGCATTACCTGTGGCATCACCACCTGCTTTAGAAGATTGATCTGTTGCAATTGTGCTATCCATGATTTCCCTCTTTCTTAAAGCTTTATGGAGAAGATGCGCTCAATATTAGCTGTTAATGGTAATCGAACCGATGGAGGTGTTATCGCTGACATCACCACCGGCGGCACCTGTGGCGGCAACATTGGCATCGGCATCACCACCAACTCCTAAACCGACACCAGAAGCGCCTGCACCACCAGCAAAACTTGAAGCCCCTGCTCCACCTGCCCCAAAACCACCACCCGACACTGCTGCGCCAGATGCTGAAGCATTACCTACGGCATCGCCACCGGCTTTATTTGTTTGATTTGATGAAATTGTGCTATCCATGATTGTATTCCTCTATTGCTATTCTAATGGTTTAGCTATTGATTGTGATCGAACCGATGGA
>JBQGBW010000151.1:0-8072 GCA_052043475.1 Magnetococcales bacterium HHB-1 | reverse complement strand
TTTTCTCGTATGTTAAAAAACAGCATCTGTTTTGAGGTGATCGATACGGCTTTGGGCTATATTCTTGCGGAAGATGTGGTGAGAAGATCGACTGTGATGGTGAGTAAGGAGGCGTTGCAGCGTGTCTGTGATCCAGAATTGGCACCGCAATCGGCAGGAGAGTGGAATCTTTGGTTAAAGCTCTGTAAGGCGGGAAAGGTGGCGGTGTGTCGTGAGGTGATGGTGGATGTGGATTATAAACGAAGCGTCCAAGTATTTGATCTTGAATATCTTCAAGAATCTAGAAAGATTATTGATGACCACATTGATATTGAGGTGAGGGAGAAAATGCCCTGGGCCTCTTATGCTGCAGCCTCAAGGTTGAGTATGGGCTATGCAGACTATTTTTGCCGTCAGCAGAAGATGGGGCGTGCTTTTCTGATGCGCCTGCACGCCTATATTAAAAATCCCACCTGGCCTATTGCAAAATATCTTGCTGGTGATTTCTGGCGTTTTCTGCAAAGCTTAGTGGGGCGTTAGTTTTTTTACTCTTTGAAAATATCTTCAAGAGAATGGTTTTCTATTGTGCGGTCAAACCATTGATTCAATTGTTCAGAGTTTGCAGTAAAAATTTTATTAGGAATCCATGATGGCAGGGGGGTGAACTTTCTCTGAAGGAGACGGAGGAGCATTTTTGCTTCTCCTTCCTGACGCCCTTCCTGACGCCCTTCCTGACGCCCTTCCTGACGCCCTTCCTGACGACCTTCCTGACATCCTTTTAATCTTGCGGACTCCAGCCACTCTTTGCCAATTTGCATGATGTGGTCAGGTGTGATACCGATAAGGTTAGGATCTGTTATGGCTTTGTTCATTCGAATACTCCATAAACCTGCGATGAGCCACTCAAAAGCTCTAGAGATTTTATCTAGCCCCATCTCTTTTAGTGTTGCAAAAGCTTTTGCTTGTTCCTTTTTTTTATTAGCAAAGACCTTCCACATGGCGTTGTGTGGTGTGTTATCCAGTTCATTTAGAACAATAAGCCGAATCTGATGTATCAGAGGCCGTGAACTGTGATAGACGCCATTTGAGTTTGTTGGCTCAAAGCCAAGCTGTTGTAGTGTTTTCTTCTTCGGTGTCCGCGAGCTGATTAAAAAGCTTTGTAGCGCTTTGCGTTTGCGTTTTTTGCTTTGTAGATAGAGTTGATCGTTGATGATTGTCTGTCGTACAGAGGCTTCATTGACAGATTCTTGCATTTTGAGTTCGAGGAGAAGCTCTTTTGCCGATGTATCTCGCAGACCATCGGCCAACCAAAGTCGTTGATTATGGTTCCAGGTCGCACCACGCTTTCGCAGTATGATTACATCAGCCCTTGGCGGCTCTTTATAAACAGGCACCTCCGGTTGTACTTCGATCTGGAGGCGGTTAAGTACTTCAGCCAAAACGCTGGCTAAGAGTCGATGCCAACGGATTCTTTCTTTAGACAAGGTGTTTAAGCGTTCCTTTAGGTTTAAAAGGTTGTGTTGTCGTGGTTTTAGTCTATTTTGGCTGTTTTTGTCTATTGTGTCTAGAGGGAACTTCTTGGCGTTAATCCGCTAAAACAGTGCGATTCCTTCCCTGATTCTTCGCAAGATAGAGTGCTTGATCCGCTCTTTTTAAAGCCTCTTCAAAAGCTTCTCCTTCATAGGCTTTCACTTCAGCCAGACCGATGCTGACGGTAAAATTAAAAGAGCCCTCTTTAAGAGGGATGTAGATTCCTGAAAGCCCTAAACGCAATCTTTCAGCCACATCCATGCCGCCATCCGATGCAGGGGTTTCAGGCAGAAGTATGGCAAACTCCTCGCCACCTAAGCGGCCAAAGATATCTTCATCTCGAAGCAGGTCAAGGCTGACTTTAACCGTCTCAATAAGTGCCTCATCACCTTTATCGTGGCCGTGGGTATCGTTAATCTTTTTAAAATGATCGATATCCACCATCATGACACTTAAAGGGGTATGATAACGTACCGCGCGACTGATCTCTTTTTGGGATAGCTCTAAAAAGTGGCGACGGTTAAATGCGCCGGTTAAAGGATCTGTGGTGGCGAGACGAACCAGTTCTTTGTTGGCTTTTTTGAGTGCTTTGGTGGCTTGGCGCAACGCCAGATGATTATGAACTCGGGCGCGGACGATGGCTGGGGAGAAGGGTTTGACAATATAGTCGATGGCACCAAGACTTAAACCTTTCTCTTCATCATCTTCCTTATCCAGTGCGGTGACAAAGAGAACCGGGATGCCTTCGGTTTTAGGATCGCTCTTTAATGCGGCACACACCTGATAGCCATCCATCTCTGGCATCAGTACATCAAGAAGAATCAAATCCAGAGGTTGGTTGCGTGCTTTTTTCAAGGCATCTTCACCACGGGTGGCAAAGACAATATCGCTCATATCAGAGAGAAGGTCGGCAAGAATTTTGATATTGGTTTTAACATCATCAACAATTAAGATTTTTGGGCGCGGTTGTTGTTCTGTCATGGGTCGCTACTTTTTAAGGAGATATTCAGGGTTGAAGAGAGGTTCTCCAAGGTGGTGATGGCATCATTATACTCCAGGTCACTGATTGAACCGTGAAGTTTCTCAAAAATTTTTGTATGGCTCTTCTTGAGGTGAGGGGACAACGCTTCCAGACAACTCTCCGCCGCAGTATTATCCTCTCTAAGAAGATTGTAAAGCTCTTTTAATAATGGTGTGACAATATCGTGATCCAGTGATTGAGGCTCTTCTTCTGGCTCAGATGTTGGCGGCGCGTTTTCAGGAAAGGCGTGCGCAAGCCCGGACATGATCTCCTCAAGGGCATCATCCAATTTTTTAAGCGCGGGATCAAGATGGTCATCATGCTCATCTTTGAGGGTCTCCTCCACAACGCGGGCCGCTTGGGCTAGTTTATTAATAGAGAGATTTCCTGCTGTACCTTTGATGGTGTGGGCGGTACGGATGGCGGCTTTTCGGTCGTTGTTATCCAGGCGCTGGCGGAGGGTTTCATTGATATTGTGAAAGTTGCGATGAAAATCTTTTAGAATCTGAAAAAAAAGACGCTTATTGCCTAGAACCCGTTTAATGCCCTGTTCCAGATTGATGCCAGGGATATGTTCTGGATACGTCGTTGTGGTGCTTTTTTTAGCAGATGTGGGCGTTTGGGGTTGATCTTCTGAACCTAGTGGCGTCGCTGTTTTTTTGATCCAGTGAGAGAGAATGCTAAAGAGCGCTTTAGGGTCAACGGGTTTGGAAAGGTGGTCGTTCATGCCGGATTCAAGACAGCGTTCTTTCTCCTCCTTCATGGCGTGGGCGGTCATGGCGATAATTGGCAGTTTTTTAAACTGGGGATGCTGGCGAATCTGTCTCGTGGCTTCGTGGCCATCCATTTCGGGCATCTGGATATCCATAAAGACCAGATCATAGGGATTATCCTGGGACTCAAGAACCATCTCTAACCCTTGACGGCCATTATGCGCCAGGGTTACCTGCATGCCGGCATTGGAGAGAATCTCTTCACCGATCTGCTGATTGATCGGATTATCTTCGATGAGAAGAATGCGCGCGCCTTGAATCGCTTTTAAGTTGAAGGGCTCTTCTTTTGTTTTTTTTCTCTTTTTAAGCGGTGCTTCTTGTGGTGCAAGAATCTGATTGAGTGTATTGATCAGTATCGAAGGGGTGAGCGGTTTGGCTAAAAATGCATCAATGCCGCTGTTGATGGCGCACTCCTGGATCTCTTCACGGCAGAATGAGCTGACCATGATGATGGTGGGGGGGGAGGAGAGGGTTTGATCTGTTTTAATGACGCGCGCGGCTTCGATACCATCCATCCCTTTCATGCGCCAGTCCATCAGAATAAGATCAAACTTTTTGTTCTCTTCTGCATTTTTACGCACAGTCTCCAATGCCGCTTCGCCGGAATCCACTGTGTAGACCCTACAGGAGAAGGACTCTAAGGTCTGGCGTAAAAAGGTGCGGGCAATTTCACTGTCATCGACAACCAGTACATTGATGTTGCTTAGATCAATTTTTGGTGTGTACTTCTCTTGGGCTTTTTCTGGCAGGCCAAATTGGGCGGTAAACTGAAAGGAACTTCCCTTTCCTGGTTCGCTCTCCACCCAGATCTTGCCATTCATCATTGTAACCAAGCGTTGGCAGATGGTGAGTCCCAACCCTGTGCCACCATATTTTCGGGTGGTGGAGGTGTCGGCCTGGGAGAAGGCTTGAAACAGTCGGTCGATCTGCTGTTCACTGAGTCCGATGCCGGTATCCTGAACGGAGAAGTGGAGTGTAATTTTATCCTTCGCTCTTTTTTCTATGCGGGTTTGAATGATAATCTCCCCTTCATCGGTAAACTTAACCGCATTATTGCTCAGGTTGGTGAGTACTTGGCCTAAGCGCAGTGGGTCTCCCACCAGTGAGAGGGGTATATCCGGGGGGGTGGAGATAAGAAGTTCTAAGCCTTTCTCCTCTGCTTTAACATTAATCAGATTAATCAGGTTCTCGATCACTTCATCGAGCCTGAAGGGGACGGCTTCCATATCCAGTTTGCCGGCTTCAATTTTTGAGAAGTCGAGGATATCGTTGATAATGCCGAGCAGCGCTTTGGCTGAAGTTTGGATCTTACTTAGATAATCAAACTGTTTTTCATCAAGATCGGTCTGTAAAGCTAAGTGGGTCATGCCTAAAACGGCATTCATCGGTGTGCGGATCTCATGGCTCATATTGGCTAAGAAATCACTCTTTGAGCGACTGGCAGAGATGGCCGCCTCTTTGGCCTTACGCAGTTCGGCTTCCACCTTTTTTCGATCACTGATATCGCGAATAATCCCTACGGTTCCGACAAAATGGCCCTCCTGGCTCTCCTGATTTACCTGATACATGCCTGAACTGTTTACCTCCATCACCAGGAAGTTGTCATCGAGTGTCTCGATACTGCCTAAGGTTGGGGTTTCTGAGAGGCGTGATTTTAGTGAGATCTCCAACCCCATGGTTTTCCGGTCGCCGCCGCGTTTTTCATCGAAGAGTTTCGGGGACTCTCCAGGACCGGTCTCTTTGCCGCTATATTGAGGAAGCACCTTGTTGCGGCTTACCTGATCCACCATGGTGGGTGATATTAGGGTGCTGAAATGTTTACCTATCAGATCTTTTGGTTGATACCCTAAACGGGTGACACCCTGGTTGATAAAGGTGAAGTGTCCTTCAGGATCGATGCGGTAGATAATATCCGGTGCGGTATCGACCAGTGTCTGGAAACCCATTTTGGAGTGCTCTAACTCCTGAGAACGGCTGGAGAGTTGTTCGTTGGTGAGCATCAGTTGGGCTTGCATCTCCTGGAGGTGTTCATTTTTGCGGATCACACTCTGATAGATGGAGAGGAGAAAGTTGAGGATCTGCCTTGGGTTGGAGCGAATGTGAAAAAGTTCCTCCTCCATTTCAACCCGAAGGGTGGGGTGAAAATGCTGTTTTATCTCTTTCTGTTGGCAGAACAGTAGGGTAGCCTGAACCGTGTGCAGGATCTCCTCTTCATGGAAGGGCTTGATGATATAGTTATCCGCCAGAGACTCCAGTCCAAGAATAATATCTTTCATATTGGCGAGACTGGAGAGCAGAATAATGGGAATGTGGAGAAACTTTGGTGAGGTTTTTAACTCCCAGCACATCTCATAGCCGTTCATCCGGGGCATATGGATATCGGAGATAATCAGGTCGGGCGACCTGCTCTGGGCGAGTTCTAATCCTTCCTGACCGTCGTGGGCGCGTAGAACTTTATAGCCTGCGTTCTCAAGAATCTTTTTGGTTAGAAAAGCCTGGGTTGTACTATCTTCAACCAGAAGGATATTTGCCATTTTTCTTTCATCTCGATTAAAAGACGTGGGCCCCTGTTTTTAATGCGATTTTTTTTGCAAATCAGGTGGGGCATGCATAAGAATATGGGTTGCGATACTCTCTAAGGGGAGCGTTTGATCGGCCGCTTGGATATCGAGTGCAGCTTTAGGCATACCAAAGATGATTGCGCTCTTCTCATCCTGGACAAATGTGGGGCATTTCTGTTGCTTCATGGCTAAAAGTCCTTCGGCGCCGTCCTGCCCCATGCCGGTAAGGATTCCTCCTACAGCCTCTCCAGGGATCTCCTTGGCGATGGATTGAAAAAGTGGTGTGGCGGAGGGGCGAAATCCCATGAAGGGGGCTTCTTTGGTCAGGTGTGCGCGCAGTTGATTGCGCTCTTTTTTGATGGTGAGGTGATAATCATCCGGTGCCAGATAGGCGACACCGGGTTTCAGAAACTCTTGGGACTCGGCAATTTTAACGGTTAGAGATGTGTTATCAGTTAACCAGGAGGCGAGTCCTCGAATAAACCCAGGTGACATATGTTGTGTGATGACCAAAGGAACGGTAAGGCGGGATAGGCTACTGAAGATGGTTTTTAGTGCTTGTGGTCCCCCTGTGGAGGAAGCTAAGGCAATGAGTTGCTTTTTTTTCGGAGAGTAAATAAAGTTTTTTTCTGTGGAGAGTTCGGGGTCTGGGGTGAATAGGGGGGGCTCTGTTCTTAACGGGAAGGGTGTTTGTTTTGTGGTTTGTTCTCTGCTTTTTCGGCCAACAACCTTGATTTCAGCCATGGCACGAATGGTTTCAATCAGGGTGTTGCGGTCGTTTTGCGCTTTTTTACTCTCTTTAATTTGGGGCTTTCCAACAACAGCGACGGCACCGTTCTCAATCGCGCGGAAGGGGATCTGTTGGGAGGTATCACTGACATGGGAACTCACCACCACAATGGGGGTGGGAGCAAGAGCCATGATGCGTTGAATTGCCTCCAATCCATCCATTCCAGGCATCTGGATATCCATGGTGATTAAATCAGGCTTTAAGAGTGCGGCTTTATCTATTGCTTCTTCACCATGGCTCGCTATGCCCACAACCATCATATCGGGTTGTTGATTGATCAACGCTTCGAGGATCATGATCATGATTGGGGAGTCATCAACGATCAGTATGCCTTTTCTTGTTGTGTCTGTTGTTGAGCCCATTTTATCTCTGTTCATCATGAGCTACCTTGCCCTTTTTCTGGTAGCAGTTGCTCCACCATATCCAAAAGGGTGCGTGATTCAAACTGACTTTTAACGATATAGGCATCCGCGCCCACTTCTATTCCGCGTTGTTTATCCTCCTCTTTAGCTAAGGAGGAGACGATGATCACAGGAATATGTTTTGTTTTTGGTGAGGTCTTGATTTGATCGGTCAGTTCAAATCCATCCATGAGGGGCATCTGTATATCGGAGATCACCAGATCGAATCGCTGCTCTTTTTTTAACATTTTCCAGGCCTCACGTCCATTGACCGCGGTCTCCACATCAAAACCGGCACTTTTAAGAATATTGGTTTCTAAGATTCGGGTGGTGATTGAATCATCAACGACAAGTATTTTAGGTGAGTTCTTTGGTTGCTGTTGGGGAGATAAATGACTTTTTTTGTCAGAGATTTTCTGTCCCATAGCGGTTTCAATCAGATCGGTATGTTTGAGAACCAGAACCACGCGACCACTGCCCACCACCGCACCGCCAGAGATGTGTTTGACGGTGTAGAGTGGTGGGTTTAGAGGTTTGACGACAATTTCTCGCTCTTCGATCACTTCATCAACGAGAAAAACAAGCGATTGAAAACCGTTGCTGAGGACAACGGCTTGATAGTTATCCTCTTCAGAGTGAACTTGATGGGGAAGTCCCAAGGTTTCAGCAAGATCTGCTAAAGGAATGTTTTGATGGTTGATTTTTACCGTATTTCGATTCTCTACATGGACAATTCTGTTTTTTTCAAGGATGAGGGTGCGGTTGACCGCCAGTGAAGAGATGGCGAAGCGCTGTTCTCCTAAACGGACGATCAAGCCGCGCTCTGTGGAGAGGGTGAGCGGGAGGGTAAGGTGAAAGGTGGTGCCTTTATCCGGTGTGCTCTCCACATGGATATGGCCATTGATATCAAGAACCCGTGTCCGCACCACATCCAGGCCAACGCCTCTTCCTGAGATTTCGGTAATTTTTTCGCGACTGGAGAATCCTGAAGCAAAAATGAGATCCAGTTTCTCCTCC
>JBQGBW010000150.1:0-8719 GCA_052043475.1 Magnetococcales bacterium HHB-1 | reverse complement strand
GCCACCTTCTCAAATTACAGCCATACACCACTTTTGATCATAGCTCCCAGCAGAATACGCAACTTCCTCAAATCGCATCCACACACCACTTTCTACTATAGCTCCTTGCCCCTCGTGAGTCCGACTCGACCAAACTCACTTATCTCTTCGAAAAATCATTGTTTAATAGGAAACACTGGAAAAAATTGTTTCCAAATGCAGTTTGGTCGGGTTTTAATCAAGGTGAATTCAAACCGGATCTAGTTGTGTGCGAACGTTTATGTATGATATTGTAACTGCATGGTTTGTTAAATGTTTTGGTCGATGGTTCTATAATTCGTGACTGTATTCATTGTATTTTTGTTCCTTGAGACTGGATTGAAAATACTCCCTAGTTGGTGTTGGTAATACGCTGATAGCGCTAGGGCTGGTGGTCTGGTGGAGGCGTTGCCCGGTCTGGCTCTTGGAGACGCTGTCTTCCCAACAGGAGTCTCTCGACGAACATAAAACCATTTCGAGCATGAGTTGATTGATTGAAACCCTTACCACCCCATGGCGGATCAGAAGCGTTTTATATTTGTGGCAGGCTTTCCTGGGTTTTCAAGATGAACAGGGCTGGCTGTAGGGACAGGAGGGGCCGATGTCCAAGTTTACAAACATCATCTTAACAGGTGCTCTGGTATGTTTCATGGCAACTGCCTTTCTACTGTCGGGATGCAGTAAGCCTGAGGAACCCTTAAAGCTTTACGCAGGTAAAGGGCTAAGGCACGCCGTTGAGGACATAAAAGCTCTATACGAAAAGCGTGAGGGGGTCTCCGTTGAGGTAGTTTATGCAGGTAGTGCTACTCTGCTTAACACCATCGAGAAAACTCGTAAAGGAGATGTCTATTTGCCAGGTTCCAAATCTTATATTAATGATGCTGGACCACTGATCACGCGCAGTGCATTTGTTGGGCATCATGTCCCGACTTTTGCAATTCGACGTGATACCGGTAAGAAAATCAGCCGATATGAAGATTTGCTGGTGCCCGGTGTCCGAATTGCTATTGCCAACGAAAATATGGCTGCCATTGGTCGGGTAGCTAACACTATTAACAAAAGGGCTGGACCTGATAGAGACTACGCTCACAATATTGTTGTGCTGGGTTCGACTGTCAATGAACTGATTCAGCTTGTTGTCGATGGGCAGGTCGATGCGGCGCTTATCTGGACGGATATGCTCAAGTGGACAATGGCAAAGGAGCTCGTACCGGTAACGATTCCCAGTGATATCAACCTACCCAAGGAAATCTGGGTAGGAGAGTTGAACACAACAAAATATCCAAACAATGCTAGGAAGTTGTTTAACATGATTGCAGAAGATGGCAAAACATTTTTTAAACAACATGGATTTAAAGAGGCCCCGTGAGTATTCGCACGCGACTCATGCTTTCCCTGTTTGGAGTCGCCTTTCTATCCCTTGCCACCAGTTATGGAATCTCAACTCTAATCCATCAACGTCTATTTTCGACTCTTGAGGAAATTGCCGGGAAAAAACAGCCTGGAAACATGGCGTTGTCACAAATGACTTCTGAATTTTATCATACCATTACCCTGCTGGATGATTATTCGTTGAAGCAGGATCCACAAACACGACAAAAAATTGCTGGGGCATTGGAACAGCTCAATGTGTATGTGACGACCCATTCTCTGTTCAATCCTCATGATAGTATCAATTACGAAATTGACCGAACAATAAGTCTTTTTAGCAGAAAAGTCGCAGAAATGGTGTTGGCCATACAGAGAAAAGAGGATCCAGAGCAGCTAAAAACGTTGCGAAAGACAATCTCCTCTGTGGTCTCCGGATTTCGTTCTTCCGTAGTGCCAAAAGTAGAGAGGGAATATGCTAAAATTCGCGATGAGCTAGAGGGCTATTTCCATTTGGAAGAGCAAAGAAAGATCTTGTTTGTGGTCACCTTTGTTTTGATTTTTATACTGACCATCATGGTAAGTATTTTTATAGCCCGGCGGCTTTCCAAGCCGATTCTTCAACTAAAGGAGCTTGCTCTTAATGACCGTGTTGGAGATTTGAAAACCAATTCCATTGCATCACGGCCCGATGAAATTGGGAACCTTGCTCACGCACTGAAGGAGATGGCCGCGAACATTCAAAAACGTGAGAAAGAGTTGCAATTGGCAAAGGATGAGGCCCAGGCATCCAACCAAGCCAAGAGTCAGTTTCTGGCAGTTATGAGTCATGAAATCCGCACCCCTATGAACGCCATTTTGGGCATGGGTGAACTCCTGTTGGATACTCAGCTCACAGAAACACAACAGTGGTACGTTCAAACACTCAACCGATCAGGAGAAGCGCTACTATCACTCATCAATGACATTCTTGATCTCTCAAAGATCGAAGCAGAAAGTGTGGTATTGGAAAGTATTTCGTTTGATCTAAAGCAAACAGTTGATGACACGATAGAGCTGTTTTTGTTTCCCGTCTTGGACAAGGGAATTCGTCTCTCTCACCAGATTGATGCAAAGATTTCCCAACAAGTCCGCGGTGATCCCAATCGTTTGCGTCAGGTACTTTTAAACCTTGTCGGAAATGCCATCAAATTCACAAACGAGGGAGAGGTGAGTGTCCGGGTAACGTCCAAAGGACAGGATTATGTACTCTTTGAGATCACCGATTCCGGCCCAGGTATTCCCCCTGACCAACTGACAGAGATTTTCCAGCCATTCACCCAAGTAGATTCTACCTCAACCCGAAAGCATGGAGGTACAGGATTAGGTCTTAATATTTCCCAACGCTTGGTAGATCTCATGGGTGGCCGTATCGACTTGGAAAGCACCGTAGGAAAAGGTAGCACTTTCACCTTTTCCATCCCGCTGCCCAAAGTGGAATCCGTTGCTGTTGGTAAACAAAACGAGGTGACAAAAAACGTATTAAACCTGATGAAGGACGATCGGCTTACCTTACACAACCTGAAAATTCTGCTTGTGGAGGATAACGAAGAGAATCGTATGGTAATCCGGGAGTATCTTGTAAAAACCCGGCACATATTGATCCAAGCAGAAAATGGTTCCGTTGCCATAGAAGAATTCAAGAAAGGCCGTTTTAATCTGGTTCTGATGGACATCCAGATGCCGGTCATGGATGGCTACGAAGCAACAAAAAGGATCAGGGCCTGGGAGGCGAAGACAAATGCGGTACCCACACCCATCATAGCCTTGACAGCCCATGGAATGGCCGAAGAATCTGAAAAAATCAAGGCCGTCGGTTGTGATCTACATCTGACCAAGCCTATACGGAAAAATCGGCTCCTAGAAGTGATAAAACAGGTCACAGATAAGGGGAGTGGTTCCGGTTAGCCGACTCTCTTCAATTATTGGGGCATACCGAGGCGTCAGCTCAATATGGAAGTGGGGTTTCACATAGCTTTCATTGCAGTTTATTGCCCCGTCACAGTTTGGTGGCAGTTTCTTCACGGATAAACGAAAAAAACCTGGTATATCCGCCGCTTATTTTTCCACCTCCTCATAACCGGTAATCATGGCCTTGAGGTGGGCGGTAAGTGGGGTACAGACGAAGGCCATGTAGACGTGACCAACAAAGAATACCATCATTAAGAAGGCGGCTGCCGTGTGGATTCCAGCCACCCAAAACAGGGAGATGTAAGCATCCAGACCCCACTCACTCCACTCATTGAAATACATGTACAACAGACCGCTTATCCACGTTGCCGGAGAAATGATAAGCTTGAAGAAGAGGTATGCCAGCCGCTGCAGGGGATTGTGCTTGCGTAGTTTTCTCGGTTTGTAGGGATGTGGAATATTTTCAAAGATGTCCCGGGTGTAGTATGTCATGACATCAATGAGCTTGCGGGTTGTGGGAATATAGTGCTGCCAGTTTCCTGTTGTAATGTGCCAGAAGATAGCAAAAGCCCATAGAACGATGAGACTCCAGGCCATCAATCGATGAAAGTGAACCGCTTGTTCAAACCCCCACAGAACGTAGGAGCCATGGATCTCAAAACCACTGATCATGAGTAAAACAATGAGAACAGCCTGAGACCAATGCCAGAAACGTTCGAAGGCGGTATAGATGAATATGCGCTCCATGTAACCTACCCCTCCTTTCTGGAAAAATAAAAACGCAGCCCTGCGTGGCCTATGACACCTATGGAGACAAGGACCACCAGTATCCAACCCACCTGATCTAGAAGAGGGAAACGATCGCGCCCCGGTATGTAGAATCCGCTAAGATTGGCCAACCGGCCTTGTCGGCTGTGGCAATCGACACAGGAAAGTGCTTCTTCAGCAGGAGCAACCATGTGTGCCGCAAGCCAGTACATCTCTGTTTCTACAAAATCATACTTGCCACTGTAGGAGACACCTTTCAGGGAGGCCATACCTGCGTGGATGGCGTTATCGAAATCAAAATTGGACCAGAGCGCGCTGTCATCATCGCCGGCGGTGTGAACCACCAGGAATCGGCGGTTGGTGGGATCGAAGGCCTGTTTGCCGCGCATCACCTTGAAAGGCCAAATGCGGGAGGCGGGATCCTCATGACTACCCAAGATGCGGTTCACCTTGACGGGGCGTATGCCGGGAGCGCGATCCTTGGGCAGGGTATATTGAGAACTGCCGTTAAACCAGAAATATTCCGGAACCACGTTAGCCTCCCAGCGGAAATCGCCCTTTTGGCTGGTGTAGGTCTCATAACCGTCGGCATCCTTTGTCTTGAAAGGCTTTCCATTCTCATCCAATTTCGTGGCGGTGGACCAATCCCACCAAGTCTTGGTTTTTTTTCCTCCTCTGGCCAGGAAAGGAATGTGGCAAGTAGGACAGGCAATGCGATCGGTATGGTCATTCATCCGTGGTGTATGGGCATGGGGCCGAAAACCGTGACAAGATTCACAGGAGGTTCGGGTGAGATCCGATCTGCCGGGAATATCAACACCCATGTGATCAGTAGCCTTGGCAGTATAGCGGCTACCTGTGATCTGGTGACCATCCGTGGTGTGACAGGTGGAGCAGGAAAAGTCGAGGCCGTTTGCATGCATGTGGATGTCCAACGACCGTGAGGGTGAGAAGAGCGAAGAGTCGAGGTCGCCGTGTTTGACGCCATCACCACCACCACCAAAAAAGTGGCAGTTGCCGCAGGTCTTGCGGGATGTCCGGCCCACATTCATGGCCACTTCCACAAGATCAAACACTTGGGCACCATCCTCGGGGTTCTTATGGTATTCGCCGGTGGTGTCGTGACAGACCAGGCAGTCCACATTTTCTTCTACCGTATAATCATACTCCTCAGCGTTGATGGGTGAACCGTTGGGCTTCCAACCATACCCCACATGACAGTCGGAACAGACCACCCAATTTGTGCGTGGACTGCCGCAAAAGCTGTTGAGCACCTCTCGCTTACCCAATAATTCACCCGTGGCCTGGTTTACATAACGCCAAGTCCAATGCTTGGTGGTCATAACGTGGCGGGCAGATTCCGTGTGGCAGGTAAGGCAGGCTCGGGTTACATCAGGACCGTTTTCGAAAGGTCCCTCAAGGATTTTGAGTTTGCTATGGTCGGTCGATGAGGTGGTACCCAAAGGGTTAAGGGACGGGAGCCCCCCGTTAGATGCTGTAGAGCCCAGGGAGGGGAGGAGGAAAATCCACAGCGCCAGTAACAAATTTAAAATTTTGACCATAATGATCCCGGCCTTTGAGCTTTTTGGATATGGGTTGATTTGTCCTTAAAAAACGCGAAAAAACACCCCTTGAACCCTCGCAAAGGACAACTTTTTAGCAAACTTGACTACAATATTAGACCAAACCACCGGCAAAATGTACTATAATCTAATATAAGGTTAGAAAAATGTGGAAGCGTTGTGCCGGAAAGTTATGAATAGGCGAATGGGGGAAAGGTGGACCTCCCTCTCGATTGTGAACGCCTTACCCCAGGCTGAAGATGTATCGGCAGGAGGTGTTAGAAGGTTTAGGAAAACGGAAAACCCAAACACAGACGTTCAAGGGCCAGGCTCTCCGCCCGATTATGGGGGGCCGTTAGGGAGTTGCGCAGGTTTTGCGATATAAGACGGGTAACTGAAAGGTTGATGAGATGATAATGAATCACACTTGGACCTCCCCCTTTAACACCGTTTACAACACCCTTCGGGAACCATTTCAGACATCATGGTTACCCAATAGCGGCGCTCTGTTACTGGTGTTGGCAGTGGCCGTTCTACTGATCAATGGAGAGTACTGGGGTGTTTTTGCCGGTTTTCGCTATACGGGGGATGCCATCAACCAATTTTTGGGGCTCTCCAGTTTTTTTGGAACTCCTGAGCATCTTGGTGATCCCCTCAACCATCGCATATTCGTTTCGGATATGGTTCTTATCGCTGCAGCGATGGCATCCGCAATGATTGGGGGTCATTTCAAACTCACCCCTCCCCCTCCTATGGAGTACCTCAACGCTGCGTTTGGGGGGATCCTGATGGGAGTAGGAGCAACCCTTGCCGGGGGATGTACGGTGGGTGGTTTTTTCACGCCTCTGATCTTCTCCTCTCCGGCTGGTTGGATGATGCTTCTCGGCCTGATGATGGGTGCGGCCATAGGCGTGCGCATGCTTTTATGGTGGATGGATGCCGTTCCTTGGGGAACAGCGCCCAAACCGATGTTGGACAGCGGAATCAGCGCCAGACTGTTCCCCCTCCTCGGTTGGATCATTTTGGTCTCTCTGCTTTTCTGGGCCATCGATTGGATGAGTGCAGAGAATCTTCCAATAGTGAAAAAAGGATATATTGTTCTGGCCGCTATCGGGATTGGCATCGTCCTGCAGCGCTCTCGGCTCTGTTTTTCCAAAGCGGTTCGAGAACCTTTCATGACCGGGGACGGTAGCCATGCAAAAGCGGTGATGCTGGCAATCCTGATTATTACCCCGCTGGCAGCTTTGATCATCGATCGAGGTGGTATGGATGTTTATGGCATTATTCCCCCTCGATTCTGGCTTGGATCCCTTTTCGGAGGCTTGATTTTCGGTATCGGGATGGTGTTCGCCGGGGGATGTGCCACGAGTACACTGTGGCGTTTCGCTGAAGGGAATATAAAAATGCTTTTCACTCTCCTCTTTTTTGCATGGTCGGGCTCTGTTTCAGCCGGACTCATGGGCAGAAGTGGCTGGTTGGAGCGTGATTTTGACCTTGATTATCTTGATGGCGTACCCGCTATTACCGAGCTGGGTGCTCAGGTGTTCATGAAGGATATTTTAGGAGGTTGGGGTTGGGCAATCCTGTTTGCCAGCGGGATGGTAGCCCTCTGGTATTTACTCATACGCTATAACGAACGTACCGAACGGTTTACAGTGTTTTGATTCGGCATTTTGGAAGGGGTGGCCCTCTCCCTCCAAAAAACGCCATTTGAGATACATCTCCCCTTTACCCCCTCCTCCAGATTTTCCAACACGGTCGGACTCACCCCTCGTGAGTCCGACTCGACCGGACCCACTTAATTTTTTTTTAATCACAGTTTATCAGTCAATGTTTGAAAATAGTGCTTTCGCATCCGTTCCGGTCGGGGCTGAAACAGAGGTGGCTTTGGAGGTGGGCTGGCTGTTGGTTGTTGTTTTTGTACATGCCTATAATTGGCGGGTGATGATTGACATGTTGGAAAGTTGAGTGGAAAATCCTAAGCGTACCCTTCCTCATTTCTCACGGATCAAGAAAATGGAAGCGAAAACTGCCGTATTGTTCTGTACCGAGGTTTAGCACTGATGTCCAATGATCGTTTGGGAAGGGTTCCTTTTGTTAAGTATGCTTTATGCACACTCATCCTTGTCGTCCTTTGCCTGCTCTCTGCACCTGTTTTTGCTGATGATCAACCGGAAAGCAGCAAGTCACTAACCATCCTTTCTTCACACTATCCCCCATTTACATACCTCGGACCTGATGGTCAACCTACCGGTCTTTCGATCGATTTCTGGAAGCTGTGGTCTCGAAAAAGCGGTCGGCCGGTACAATTTGAACTCCTCCCCTGGACACGGGTTCTTGAAGAGGTTCAAAAAAGGGAACACACCGCTATTTCAGGCATTTTTTTCACAGAAGAACGCGCATCCTTTCTGGATTTTACCAGTCCTCTGTGGGACGAAAGCACCCATTTTTTTCATCGTATTGGGGTAAAATTGACTCAGGTTGAAGAGGAACAGAGAGATTTACGCATCGGCGTAGCAATCAAGGAACACAGCACACACTTGGCAAAGAAGGCTCTTCCAAAAGCACAATTTATCTCTTATCCGGACTACACATCAGTAACTCAATCGACAATCAATGGAGAGGTGGATGGTTTTTTCGCCGAGCAGTTGATTGGACAAAGACTCATCAATCAATTGGGTGGACATAATCTGATTATTCGGAATAAAAATCCCATTTCCCTCAATGCGCTGCGTAGCGCTGTCAGAAAAGGTGACAAACAACTCCTTGATCAAATCAATCAGGGTTTGAGTCTTATCAGTCGTGTGGAAGTCCAGCAACTGTTTCGTCGCTGGTCGGGAAGCAACCAACAGGAAGTCCACCTTTTGACGGCAAATATGCCACCCATCATTTATGTGGAGAAAGGGAAACCAACAGGACTGGGAATTGAAATTGTGCGAGAGCTCACTACTCGTTTGGGCCAGGAGGTTCCAATCACCCTCAAACCGTGGCGTGTTGCTTATCAAGAAACCTTGGATAAACTGTGATTAAAAAAAAATTAAGTGGGTCCGGTC
>JBQGBW010000149.1:0-8922 GCA_052043475.1 Magnetococcales bacterium HHB-1 | reverse complement strand
CTTTCACAGGTTTGACGAACCAACTCGCGGACACGCAATCCGACATCGCCTGTCAAAACCTTATAACGATATTTTGTTACCCAAACAAAATGGTACTGAATATCAAAAACTGTATGACTTCCATAGCGATAGCCCATATAGCCCTCCCCTGCCCTGAAACAAAAACATACTTATGTTCTCTATATCGGCAGATTGGTGCTAAAAGCTGACCGCCTGAAAGGCGGTGGTTTTAACCTTTTGCATGGATAATAAAACCTCAGGTCAGACCCGCCTTTGCTCTCACATCCGCCTCAGAATCTGCATACTTTTTCGCAATGGCATAAAAATCTTCAGAGATCTCCAAGAAAGCATCAACCATATCTGGATCAAAATGGCTTCCTCTTCCCTCCTGAATAATTGCAACCGCCTTCTCATGGGGAAATGGTGGCTTATAGACACGACGACTGATTAACGCATCATAGACATCCGCCACCGCCATCAGGCGTGCCGATATAGGGATTGCATCGCCACTCAACCCTTCAGGATAGCCTGAACCATCCCATTTCTCATGATGTGCGTAAGCGATCTCTTTGGCAAAAACAAGAAAATTATCTGCCTGATGCATGGTGTGTTCAGCCGCCGCAATGGCATCCCGTCCATAGCGCGCATGTTTTTTCATCTCTGCAAATTCTTCATTGGTCAATTTACCCGGTTTAAGCAGAATATGGTCCGCAACGCCCACTTTACCGATATCATGCAGTGGTGCAGACTTAAAGAGTGAGGTGATATTCTCCGGTGTCAGAAAATCTTTAAATTTTGGATGATCCTTCAATTTTTCCGCCAGACAACGGACATAATATTGTGTCCTTCGAATATGATTCCCAGTCTCAGGATCACGTGCTTCTGCCAAGGAGCCCATGGCCACCATCGCCACATCCTGCAACTCTGCTAACTGTTTAGTCCGTGCAATGACCTTCTCCTCTAACAACTCATTCTGTTTTGAGAGCAGATCACGGGCCATTTTAAGTTCAAGATGGGTCTTAACCCGCTCCAGCAAAATCGGTGGACTGATTGGTTTGGTAATATAATCCACCGCCCCCATACTTAAACCACGGGTCTCATCCTCTACTTCTGCCTTGGCAGTCAGAAAGATAATGGGAATATGTTGGTTTGCCGCATCCGACCTAATTTTCTGGCACACCGCATAACCATCCATATCGGGCATCATAATATCCAAAAGAATTAAATCAGGCTTTCTTCTCTCAAGAATCTTTAGAGCCATTTTGCCATGAATCGCTGCCTGAACAAAATAGGTGGGCGCTAAAATACCCTTCACCACGTCAATGTTTGCCGGCGTATCATCTACTGCAAGAATTGTCTTTTTATCCGAAGCGTTACACATACGTTATCTCCTGCTTTTTTTAGATGATCGGGTTTAAGATAAGCGATCCTGTAACAGTTGAGTCAGTAGAAAAGCGGCCGCATCAAAATCATATTCGGATAGACTTTTCTTAAGCTGTAACAGAGAGGTACGCAGTTGAGGCTCAGAAACCTTTTCGATCAACCGCTCCACCGCCTCTTGAGCGGCTGAATCATAGAGATCAATACGCTCGGCAATGCTTTTTAAAGCCGCATTCTGTTCAGCAACAGAGAGCTCTTCAACACCATGTTGTTGAGATTCAAGGTCACCTAATCGATGCTGGATCTCCTCTAGATGTTCCTGCGCATGATCAAAGGCATAAGAAGCCAAAGCAGCGTTTAACTGTTCGGCTGATGCCACCAATGGTGATGCTTTTAAGAGATCCAGAAGAACGGCTGCGGTCTCTTCTGCAGAAGAGTCAAAATTGTCAATCTGCTCTTGCAAGAGAGCCAGTTTCTCCTGAACATCTGCAACACAATAACTTTGATTTTGCGTCACAATCTCAGAAGATTGGAGTGCCTGCTGAATAATTAACAATGTCTCTGCAAGCGTCTCTTCTACCTGTTGCATTAAAGAGGATAACACCTTTTGATCATCGGCTTCACCCCTAAAACAGGCTTCTAACTCTGCTGCAACTGATTGTAGCATGGTTGCACCAATAGTACCTGAAACACCCTTTAATGTATGTGCAGCACGCTCTGCACCCTGTATATCATCTGCTTCAAGGCTTTTTTGTATCCGATCAATAACATCTGCTTCTGAGGCTAAAACCTTCTGCAAAATTTTCCGATAAGCAGACCAGTTTCCTCCCACACGCATTAATGCAGTATCACAATCAAAACCTGGTAGATCCAAGGGTTTCTTTAGATTATCCACCGTTTCAGAGGAGATAGATCTCTCTGGGATAGTACGCATACCTGGTTTGATCCACCGCGCCAAAGCGCCATACATCTCTTTAGGATCAATCGGTTTGGCCACATGATCATTCATGCCTGCATTTAAACATTTTTCCCGATCTCCGGTCATGGCATTTGCGGTCATAGCAATAATAGGCAGGTTAATTATCTGAAGATTCTGACGGATCACCTTCGTCGCTTCATAGCCATCCATCACCGGCATCTGAATATCCATCAAAATGGCATCAAAATCCTCTTTTTTTACACGATCCACCGCCTCCTGGCCATCTGCGGCAATGGAGACTATCAATTGTGCCTGCTGCAATAACTCGGTTGCAACCTGCTGATTAACCTCATTATCTTCAACCAGTAAAACATTTGCGCCACGAATAGATTGAATCACCTCCAAACCAAGATTCGCATGAACCTGTTTCTGTTTTGAGATGTCACAAACACCAAAAACACCGCAAACAATGGCATCGTAGAGTACAGAAGAGGAGACTGGCTTTAAAAGAAAACCTGCTAAACCCGCTTGTTCAATTTTATGGCGAATATCATCACGGCCATGGGCGGTAACCATAATAATTTTTGGTGGCGATGTAAGCTTTGGATGATTTTGGATCACCTGTGTCGCCTCTAAGCCATCCATCTGAGGCATCTGATAATCCATGATCACCAGATCAAAGGGCGTACCTTTCTCCATCGCCGCCACCAACTGATCGATCGCCTGAGGTGCTGAAGCGGTCGCTTCGACAACAAGACCATAAGTGTGGATGATGTTACATAAAATTTCACGAGATTCATCGTGGTCATCCACGACCAAAATACGGATATCTCCCAACGTTTCAGGAACGGTATAGCGCCTGGACTGTTTTGTTTTCTGTTTACCAAAACGTGCTGTAAAACGAAAAGTACTCCCCACACCTGGTTCACTCTCCACCCAGATCCGGCCCTTCATCATTTCGACAAAACGTTTACTGATGGTCAAACCCAACCCCGTACCACCAAACTGCCTTGTTGTTGAGGTATCTGCCTGTGAGAATGCCTGAAATAGTCGGCTTACCTGCGCCGCATTCATACCGATACCGCTATCCTGAACAGCAAATTGTAAAGTGACCTGTGTCTCTGTCTCAGAGTGCACACGCACACGCATCACCACTTCGCCCTTTTTGGTAAACTTCACCGCATTATTGGTTAAGTTAATCAAAATCTGCCCCAGACGCAGTGGATCACCAATCAGCTCCTCCGGTACATTTTGGCCAACAGAGATTAAAAACTCCAATCCCTTCTCATAGGTTTTTACTGTCGTTAAATTTGCCAGATTCTTAAGCACCTCCTCCAACTCAAAAGGGACCGATTCCATGGCCATTTTACCGGCTTCAATCTTTGAGAAGTCGAGAATATCGTTGATAATCCCCAGTAGTGCATTGGCTGCATTAGATGTTTTGGTAATATAATCCCGCTGTTTTGCAGAGAGTTCCGTCTGTAGTGCCAGATGACTCATACCGATAATGGCATTCATCGGCGTACGAATCTCATGGCTCATATTGGCAAGAAAATCACTTTTAGCCCGTGTGGCCGCCTCAGCCTCCTCTTTGGCACGTTGTAAAGCGATCTCAAACTCCTTACGCTCAGAGATATCCAGAATGGTACCCACCATCCGTATCGGATTACCCTTTTCATCGCGCTCCACCGTACTCCCTTTAGAGATCACCCACTTCTGGCTACCATCCAACGCCTTGGTTCGATACTCAATCTCATACTCATCCCGTCTACCCTGACGATATTCTGCACCAATTTTTTTCACCTCTTCTAAATCATCGGGATGAATCGTTTGCAGCCACCGCTCACGGGTGATCGGCATCACCTCCTCTTTAGGATAACCAAAGATCTCCTTATAACGATCATTGATAATGGTGCGTCCAGTGGTGAAATCCACATCCCAAAAGCCAAGATTCCCCCCTTTAAGCGCCATCTCCAGACGCTCCTGGCTCTCGGCCAGTTCATCTTCCGCCTCTTTTCGTTCGGTGATATCACGACTGATACCTAATAATCCCAATACCGTGCCATCTGGTGCCTGAAAGGGTGTTTTCAGGGTATCAAGAAGCCCGCGACGGCCATCGGCATAGTTCACCCACTCCTCATTACGCCGACTCTCACCTTTAGCCAGCATTTTTTTATCCTCGTTACGAAAGAATTCTGCCACATCTTCTGGAAAGAGATCATAATCGGTTTTACCAATAATCTCTTTTTTCTTCCGTCCAACAAATTGATCAAATGAGGTGTTGGAGTGAAGATAGGTTCCATTAGGATCTTTTGCAAAAAGCAGATCCGGAATAGAATCAAAGAGCGATTGCATCAGCGCACGTTTCTGTTTTAGTTCCTCTTCAGCCTTTTTATGTTCGGTGATATCACTGATTGTACCGCTGGTGCGATAGGCCCACCCTTGATTATTACGTAAAGATTTTGCACGGGCACGAAACCAGCGATACTGATCAGATTTTGTCCGCATACGGTATTCAATATCGTAAGGTGTATCATCCTTAAGATGCTTCTCAAAAGCCGCAACAGCTCTTTTCCGATCCTTAGGATGCACATGCCTCTTCCAGGCATCAAGCGTATGCTCCAGTTCATCTTTCTCATACTGAAGAAGCTCAATAAAACGTGGAGAAAACCAGTTCTCTTTAGTTCTGGCATCATACTCCCACAGTGCATCACCACTTCCTCTTACTGTCAATTCAAAGCGTTCCTGACTCTCATTGAGCTCCCGGGTTCTGTCAACCACGCGCTCCTCCAGTTCCTCCTGGGTTCGACGCATAATGCGTGTGGCACGTTCGCCCAATATAATTGTTAAAAGTGTCGCCAATATGGAGAGTAGCAGTGTGACACCGGTGATGATAAACAGATTTTGTCGCAGACTATAGTAACCGGACAGGGCTTCATCCACATTGATCTCGGTTGCCAACCCCAATCCCAGATGAGCAGACCATATCCAGGCACCAAATACAGGTACACCACGATAATCACGATATCCGGTAATATCCACCATCATCTGGCTATGCTCCGTATGAGAGCCCTCTTCGACCATCTCCCGGCCCAATCGAAAGATATCCTGGGTCATTCTTGTAAAGGGCTGCTCTGTACGGGAGATTGAAGGTTGATAACCCTCCAGAAGATTTCCCCCAGGATCACGCATCTCAATCAAGGTGTGGGACTCCTCCCCCCGTTTTAAGAGTCCAATATCATAGAGTTGTATCACAAAGCGGCTTTTTGTAATCAACCGTCCTTCAGGATCGATCACATAGCTCTCTCCAGAACGACCAATCTGACCACCACGCATAATTTGCGACATCTGTCCCAAGGGGGCTAAACGTTGCGTGAGTGCAGCGATCACCTCTCCTTCTGCATTACGTATGGGGACGGCAAAAAACATGGTCAGTGGCTTTTCTGTCCGTTTTGTTGTTTTTTGTTTATCGGGTTCTTCTGGTGGGAAGAGCAGTACATCAGAGCGGATTGGCGGAATAAACAGAGACTGGCCTCTAAAAATTTGCGCTAAAAGTTCAGGTTTCTGTTCAGCAATCAGATTTTTACTCCCTAAATTTTCATCGCGTCTGGAGGCAATACTGACCGCTTCAGGACTGATCACAAAAAAGCCAATCTTACCAAATTCTTTCTCTCTTTTAGCGACAAAGGCTCTGATCTCGCGCAGTGGCTGTGAATCTTTAAGCGTCTCTGGTTTTGCAGGAACCTTGAGTAATCTTTTGGTGATGGCCACCAGTTCAAGATCACGGCCAAGCTGAGTTAAAAGGTTCAGGCGTTCACGAACCCAGGAGTCATTACGCTCCATCACACTCCGCAACACCACTTTGAGCTCAGAACTTACAGAAGCCAATTTATTTTTCTTATGTTGTATCAGTGTGTACCAGACCAGCAGACTCACCATAATAATAATCAGGCTCATGCCAGTTAAGGCCATCCAACGGAAGCGTACAGAACCAAAATGGCGTGCGAGAATTTCATCGGAAAATATATAGGGAAGAAAGAGTGCACCGATCAATAGAAAGAGAAAAACAGTGATCACCCCGATGATAATCCACCAGTTATCACGTGTTCTCTCCAATGCTTCAGCGGCCTGTTTCTCCTGACTGTCACCCATCCATTTTTTCAGGATACGCCGCCGCTCCTCCATGGTGATCGATTTCACCCCTTTAACCAGGATTGATGCCAAGATCGGTAGATCCTTACGGGTCGCAATATTGAGTAGTGCCAACTCAGGATCACCTAAACGCACCTCTCCAGAGACCACCAGACCGGACATGACATGTTCCGCCATCAAATGGGTTAAAACAGCGAGTTCACCTAATGCGGCATCGGCATCGCCAAAGCGTACGGCTTTCATGGTATCGAGGGTATTTTTGAGGGGAAGAATATTGACCTTAGGATGATCACGTTTCAAAATCTCTTCATAGAAGAACCCTTTAGGAACAGAGACGGTTTTGCCAATAAGCTGTTCAAAGCTGTTATAGCGTTGATCTTCCCGGCTTAAGATCACATTGGGATTATTGGCATAGGGCGGTGTATAGCGCAGATATTTCTGCCGTTCCGGTGTTTTAACAATATTGAGCATCACATCGAGTTCCTTTTTTTTCATCATCATCAGGAACTCATTCCAACTGGGGCCGGTAATATAGTTAATTTTCAATCCAACCTTTTTAGCCAGTAGGTTCATAAAATCGATGGATATACCCTGGGGCTGGCCATTAACCGCAAAGTTAAAAGGGGGCCAGGCTGTTTCGTTATGTACACGGATACGCGGATTTTTAAAAATCCATCTTTTCTCTTCTGCGGTGAGAATAATATGGGGTGCGTTCGACTCTTTAAGAACACTTCGTCCTTCTGTGTCATGTTTTATTTTTTTAGCATTTTGATAAAAGAAGCCTTGATCAATTTCAGAAGTTTTGGAGAAACCCAACAACGCATAGATTTCAGCCATCTTCTGGAAGCGTGAGGACTCATAGGTGCCGATTTGAATAAACTGGGGAAGAATAATATTTTTGGTTTGCACCGCCTCAAAGCGAAGATGATCACGATTGAGGTTACGATGGTCATATTTTTTAAGAATCAGCGCAATAATCTCTTCCGTATGTTCTAAAGCATAAGACCAGCCGCGTTTGACGGCGCGGATTACCCGTTTAACCCGTTGCGGATGGTTCTGGATCTCTTCTTCAATGGTAAACAGATTATCGCCATAGAAATCGATTCCATAATCACGCGGATCAATGATGGTCACCGGATGATCCCGCTGTTCAAACCAGTAGGGTTGATCGGTAAGATAGCCATCCATGGCATCGACTTTCTTATGCAAGAGATCCTGGTTTTGATAACTATGCGGTATAATTTTAACAGAGTTAAGGTGACCCAGTGTTTTGAGCAGCATGGCATTCAGCGGGGCGTCGCTATTCCCCTTAAGATCGGCCATCACCCTTTTACCGATCAGATCATAAGGTGTACGAATGCCAGAACTTTTCAGTGTCAGAAAGACCAAGGGGGAGTGCTGAAAAATCTGTGAGAGCAGCACAACCGGCTTACCTTGCAATCGTGAGAGTACCAATCCGGCATCGGCCACACCATAATGCGCCTTACCTTCTAAGACATCTTCGATATGGCTTGTTTTAGGATTGCGCTGTTTGAGGGTGACATCCAAGCCCTCTTCTAAAAAGAAGCCCTTCTCTTTGGCGGCATAGAACCCGGCAAACTGAAACTGGTGAAACCACTTCAATTGAATTGTGATCTTTTCTGTCGCAGCCAGAGGAGATGAAAAGATCAAGGAGAGAAGAGAGAGCAGCAAAAGCCAACGCCATTGATCATAAAAGGCGATTGATCGCATAAAGATTGGCCCCTTATCTTTCAGACAGATAAAAAATTCTAAAAGTCCATGATATATCAAAGTATACCAGAGACCGCATATCAATGAATACAGCGCTTTTGTTTATCATTTCACTTTTAAACCCTACATGATTATATCTAACCTATATAACTTACATTAATTCATTTATTCTTACGCTTTTTTTCTCTGCCTCTTCCTCGTTCACCTTTCCCGTTTTTTTTCTTGACTCCTCATCCCGCTTCACCTATCATTACGCCCTATTGAGCAACGGAGATTATCAACTCTGTGTTTATTTTTAGATTATGGGGCCATAGCTCAGCTGGGAGAGTGCTTGAATGGCATTCAAGAGGTCGGCGGTTCGATCCCGCCTGGCTCCACCAAATTTATTTTGTGCGTCTATTTTTATATTCTTTTTTTGTGGGGCCATAGCTCAGCTGGGAGAGTGCTTGAATGGCATTCAAGAGGTCGGCGGTTCGATCCCGCCTGGCTCCACCAAATTTTATTAAATATAAACTGTTTTTATCATAAGCCGCCATTACGAGCGGCATTTTTTATTTCTAATTCTTTAATAAATTCAAGGGTTACGCAACCCTTCGTGATCGATTAGATTTTTTCCAAAGGTCGGTCTACACTTTGCTTATCGCTGTTTTCGGCCCATTTTTCTCTCTCTTTCTCTTACATAGAGGTCGGCGACAATATCCGACCGTTTTTTGAAATGAGAGAAAAGAGATTATCAAACA
>JBQGBW010000148.1:0-9005 GCA_052043475.1 Magnetococcales bacterium HHB-1 | reverse complement strand
AAGATGAGAAGCCTGTTGATGAGTCCCAAAAGGAGACCTCCGACTCCGATAAGGCTCAAGATGATAAGCCTGTTGATGAGTCCCAAAAGGAGACCTCCGACTCCGATAAGGCTCAAGATGATAAGCCTGTTGATGAGTCTAAAAAGGAGACCTCCGACTCAGATAAAGCTCAAGATGATAAAAAGGGAGCTCCTGACCCGGATAAAGCAGAAGAAAATAAAAAAGAGGATGAACCTTCCGAAGAGAAAAAGGAGGGCGTTGATTCCTCCGATGTTCCCAAGCCGGAGGAGGAGAAACAGGTTTGGCCCCCGGAAGAGAAAGAGATCAAAATTAAACGGGGAGGGAGGCAACATCGCTTTCTGGCCCAATCGGTGGTGCTGGAGGAAGCGGGTCTCTCCATTCTTATTCGGGGAGCCAGCCTTCTGATTTCCGCCGTTATCATCGCTTTCTTTCTCTGGGCATCCTATTCCGTCGTCGAAGAGGTCTCCCCCTCTACCGGAGAAGTGATTCCCTCAAGTGCTACACAATCGGTTCAACATCTTGAAGGGGGAATCATCAAGGAGACCCTGGTTAAATCAGGCCAGGTAGTTGAAAAAGGACAGCTTCTTATCCGTCTGGATCCCAGTAGTGTTTTGCCTGAACTGCGCCAGTTGGTTACCCGACGAACCGCTTTGAAAATCCAAAAGGAGAGAATTACCGCCTTTCTCGATGATCGCTCCCCCGACTTTTCCTGGGCTCCCCCGGAACTCTCAAACCTGGTTGCCGGACAGATTCAACTCCTGCTTGCCCAAAGGGAATCACGGGATAGTGAAAAAAAGACCTTTCTCTATCAGATTCAACAACGGGAAGAACGAATCGGAAATATCACCCGTCAGCAGGCCGCTCTCAGCAAACAACTCGCCATCTATTCCGAAGAGTTGAAAATGAAAAACAGAGGGCTGGAGAAAGGAATCATCTCCCGCTTCGAAGTCATGGGATCACAGCGGGAAGAGAGTCGCCTACAGAGTGAATTGGTGCGCCTTGATGGGGATCTGGCCCGAACAACCAAAGAGCTGGAAGAGACCCAAAGCCGCTTGACATCCCTGGAAGATTCTCTTAAAAAAGAAGCCCTTAACGAACTAACCGCCGTTCAGACCGAGTTATCTCAAATCCAGGAATCCGTGGTGCGATTCACCGAACGGGTTAAACGACTTAATGTTGTCTCCCCCGTGCGTGGCATGGTCAAGGAGATCATGGTCAAAACCAAAAACGGTGTGGTCTCTCCGGGGGGGGTGCTGGCTGAAATCGTTCCCGTCGATCCCACCCGTATCGTTGAAATCCGTATCAATACCAGAGATATCGGACATATTCGCCTGGGACAACCGGTTATGGTTAAAGTCCTCACCTATGATTTCGCCCGCTATGGTGGCATTCAAGGCAAATTGATCAATATCTCTCCATCAACATTCATGGATGAAAAGGGTGAACCCTACTACTCCGGTAAAGTGGAACTCTCACAAAGCTATGTCGGGAACACCCCCCATGAAAATGAAGTCCTCCCGGGTATGACTGTTCAGGCCGACATTCAAACCGGAGCAAAAACATTGATGGAGTATTTCCTCAAACCCATCTACTCATCCATGGCCACATCCTTCCGCGAACGTTAACCGATTGCGATCTTTCCACCCCTTTTTTATGAAGGCCGTATGAAACCCACCCCAACCATTCATACGGCCTTTTGGGAATTAAACCTCACAAAACAGAACTCAAACTCAATCCGTCAACCATGATTGACAAGCAACCCTCGTTGCAAATCATCAACCCTCTGATTTTCAAATATAAAGACTCTGTTAACGTTCCTGTAACAAACAATTGTCAACGGAAACTTACCGATAAGCCATGGAATACTCATGAGATTATCTGATTGATTAACAATAAGTTCACAAAATATTCAAAGTTGGCCCACCGTATGCAGGATATAGAGGCAAACGGGCCAACCCGACACTTCCTGAAGGATGGAACCTGAGGATATGGTCCGAAACGAGAGTGAATCAGGCGTTCTCAATTCTCCCAAACGCTATTACTCTCTGAAAAGGAGTGTGGCGCTTCGGTTTTCCCCCCGAAAAGTGCCCACAATGGACGGGTAGAGTCCCGGTTCGTTAAGCAGCCCCCCTCACTGCAAACGAACATGTGTTGGACACTACCTCATCGTGTACGCCGCCACCTGATAGACCGGCTTCGGTGGCGGCGTACCGAGAAAAAAACCATAGCCGATGGACCCGCAATAGGTTTTCCTGATTACATATCTCTCTTTTGGATTGTTATGGGCGGATAGGCTTTGGTTGGTTTTGATGTTTTGGGCGTCTCGCAAAAGCAAGCGACCTTTTTGGGTGGAGATGGAAAACGGTTTGTCATTGTGATTAACGCCCTCATTTATTAATCAATTTATCCCGGAACAGGTCACGTCCCGCAGTTCGACGCAACCCCCTTTCTGCACCCTCTCCCCTATGCGCGGATTGCGGACGTGAACCCTGTAGTATCAAAACGCTAACCCGCTTGTCTGATCTGATCATTCCCCTCAACAATCCGACAAAACCGCTGCCAATCCTCAAGCTTATCCACATCCCAGGAGAGATCCATCAACTCCACCCTTTCCGTTCGCCCCTGTAGTCTTTTCATGCTTTCTGCCAATACCCGATCACTACCCCATGGAATTTCCAGAAACAGATCCGGTATCAAAGAGGATAAGCCGATGGCCACATATCCTCCATCCTCGGCTGGGGTGATCACAACCTCAGCACCCTCCCGAAGCGCCTTCTCCATCCGATCCAAACCCAATGCTGAAACCATGCCCCAATCCCCCCCGATCAGAAAGGAGAGATGCCCTTCCTCATGATCCTTACCAGCAATCCATGCCAATCTCTCCCCCAAATCCGCCCCTTTCTGAATATGCAGCTCTCCAGGGGATAAAGCGGCCTGAAAAAAGGGATGGTGGCAATCCGGGGCACACCAGAAAGAAAAGGAGCGATCCGAATGCTCTTCCGTCCAGCTTTTACAAACAGAAATGGTGTGAGTTAACAATCTCTCCTGAACAAAGGCCGCCCCCTCCTCACCCAAAGTCGGAATCAAACGGGTTTTGGCATATCCCGGTTGCGGAGCCTTGCCCAAAAGATTGAGAACCAATTGCCTCAAAACGAAACTCCCATTATGGTCATCTGATCAGGATTCAAAAAGATATCAGATTAACAGATTCAAACCCCTACAACTCCCATCAACCCCTTTGCAACCCGAGAGCCGATCATGGGAAAAATTCACCCGCAACTCAGCGACAAAATGATCCACTTCATCAAAGAGCAAAAAATCTTCTTTGTTGCCACCGTACCCAATCAAGGACGAATCAACCTCTCCCCCAAAGGCTTGGACTCCTTCCGATGCCTCAACCCTCAACAGGCCCTCTTTCTTAACCTCACCGGTAGTGGAAACGAAACCGCCGCCCATCTGAAACAGGATCCCCGAATCACCATCATGTTCTGCTCATTCGATACGAATCCCCTGATACTCCGAATCTATGGCCAAGGAACCGCCATACATCAGCATGATGACAATTGGCAAGAATATGCCTCCCATTTTCCCCACCTCCAAGGGAAAAGACAATTGATTCTCATCACCATTGATTCCGTACATACCTCCTGTGGAGCCGGTGTTCCCCTATTCAACTATCAAGGTGAACGCTCAGAACTGCCCAACTGGTTCGAAAAAAAAGGCCCCGATGGCATCCGTGACTATTGGCAAAAAAATAACCGCATCAGCCTGGATGGAGCCGATACGGGTATCTTTGGATAAAAAACAACGATAAAAAGCCCCCAACAATCTTTCTCGACCGGGGGCTCACTCACCGAGCCGCACCCTCCACAACCGGAACCTCAACATCCGCCAGGGCAACCGGCTCCTTGCCATGAAAACAGTAGCGACAACGACCCGCCTGTTTCGCCTGATACATCGCCTCATCCGCCAACTTGACCAACATCTCATCGGTCGCCCCATCACCCGGAAAAAGACTGATTCCAATACTGGTTCCGATCCGGCACTCAACTGAATTGATATGAAAAGGCGTGGTCAGACAGCGAACCACCTTCCCCGCGACCAAAGCGGCATCATCAGGCAATTGAACAACCCTCCGCAAAATAATGGCAAACTCATCTCCACCCAACCGGGCAACCGTATCCTCCTTGCGAAGCAGCCCCAATAACCGTTGCGCCACCTCCTTCAACAACAGATCCCCCACATCATGACCATATTGATCATTAACCTGTTTGAAATAGTCCAGATCCAGAAAGAAAATTGCCAACTGATGCCCATAACGCTTGGCCTGATTCAACTGGGAATGCAACCGATCCTGAAACAGCATCCGATTGGGAACCCCCGTCAAACCATCATAAAATGCCAACTGCTCCAGACGTTCCTCAAACATTTTACGCCGGGTGATATCCGATGCAATACCAACATAATTGGTCACCTTTCCATCGGCATCCCATATCGAGCTGATACTCAACCACTCCAGATAAAGCGCCCCACTCTTATGACGATTCCAAACCTCACCCTGCCATTTACCCGTCTCCAACAACACCCGCCACATATCTGCATAAAAAAGCGCATCATGACGACCCGATTTCAAGATACTGGGTTTCTTGCCCTGGACATCCTCAACTTCATAACCGCTCAATCGGGTAAAAGCAGGATTGACCATCTCAATCACACCATCCGGATCGGTGACCAAAACCCCTTCCAACGCATGCTCAATAATATTGGTGCCCAAACGCATCATCGCCTCGGCTTCCTTACGACGACTGATATCCCGCACCATGCCAACGGCACTCCACCCCTCATTCCTCCGAAAAGCTGCCGTTGAGATCTCAACCGGAAACTCAACCCCATCCCGATTCATCCCAACAACCTCAACCGTTCGCCCTATAAACTGACCCTGTCCCTGCCGGGCAAACTTCTCCAATCCATTCCTGGCCGGCATCTGAAAACGCTTGGGCATCACCGTTTCAACAACATTCCGACCAATCGCCTCCTCACGACGCCAACCAAACAGTTTCTCCGCCGCTGGATTCCAAAAGGTGATCCGACCCTCACGATCCGCTTCAATCATGGCATCCTGGGCCGCCTCGGTCAGAGTGCGAATATGATTTTCACTCTCCTTCAAGGAGTATTGAATCAATGAGCGGGAATGAATCTCCTGGGCCAAACGGAATATCACCACAGCCAAGAGACCACAGAGCAGTAATGACAAAATAAAAAGTTGGGTGGTCGATTTGGAAAAGAGCCCGTTGATCTCAGCCTCTTCATAGGTCACGTTGTAATAGATCTCAAAAGCACCAACAAATTCTCCCCCCTGAATCACCGGAACATAGGACTCCACAACAGCAATCGGAGCCGAATGCCCATCCATCGTCTTTTGATCCTTTTTAACCATCTTTGAGAATGGTTGACCCTTCGCCACAATCTCATGGAAATAGGATTTTCGGTTGATCTTGCCGATATCCTTCTGCTCCGTGGAAAAAATCACCGCACCGTTTCGCGAAAAGACCTTAACCTTCTCCAAGCCGAAATCGTGGCGAATCTTATCAATCTCCTCAATAAAAGCAGGAGAGATCTTCCCTTGGGATATGTCCTCGGAAAATCCGGGATAGGATGTCAGATGAACCGCCTTCCGCTTGGCATCATGCTCAACAAATTCCATGATCAAACGGCGAAACTCAGGATAGACCGTCCAGCTCTCATAAAGAGGAAACAGAACCGCCACAAGAATTGAGACAACAAACAGATTCCTTAACAGCGGCTCATGCCAAAGCGTTGCCACCACATCTTTAGAGGGTATCTTCATCTCTGCGCCACTCGCTTATCATTCATTTATATCCATTACTATAACAGCTTGTGACCGATTCAACAGGGGCTTCTCTCACCCGGATAAGAACATATTTATCTGCATTAATTTTTATTATTTTACACAAGAATTTCATTATAGATACGAACGACTCTTCTGTCACCAAAAAAAAGTCCTGCTAAGTCTGTCCATGCCCGGAACGATAAAGGAGTCGTTGCAATATAAAATTATATGTTGATACAATAAGATAATTATATTCATCAAGATGGGATGATTTGAGAGGTAAACTCCACATAAAATACTGTTGATTGAAAAAATTGAACGTGCTCTTTTCAGGAATACATGCTAAGATGATGAGTTGTTGGGGAGATTCATCGGTTAACCAAAGCGTTTAATATTAACAGAAGCTTATAAATGGCCCCTGCGATGAGTTGGCTGATGGGTGACTCTGTTTGGGTTTTGATGGATTTGGCAAAGGGGAGGAAAGTGTTGATCTGGTCCGATATGACACATCTCCGACCAAAGAGTGGGTCATGATCGGACCAGGCGGTAAGGTGCGCGACCACGGCCCCGATTTGTGGGATGGGGCTGTTGCTTTGGAATAAACCAAGGCAACGGGGTGCGCACCCCCTGATAAGCAATTTACATGCCGCAAAAAAAATAGCCTTTAATTCAATTGAATGGTAATAGCCAATGGGTTAAGAAAAGCCAGGAGTCAATCATCTGTCACCTCCTTGGAGGAAACATAAGCGATTCCCACTCTTCCCTTTTATGAATGGGGATGTCATAAAGAACCAGAATAGTGGCCGGTTAAAACAGTGGAGACCGGTGAACCATGCGATAGGAGCGAGCATCCATGAAGATGTATGAACGATTCGAACCCTATAAAGTTCGTGTCCAGCGCGATGAAACGGTCGCCATCTGCCAATGTGGAGAGAGCAGTGATCCCCCCTTCTGCACAGGAAACCATGATAAAACAGGAAAAAAACCCTTTTTGCATAAGGCCACCAAGGATGAAAATCTTTTCGCCTGTGGATGTGGTAACAGCATAACCATGCCTTGGTGTGATGGGGCGCATAAAACCTGCCCTGAAAATGAAAACTTTAAAAATCGCTGGTAAGAGACCGCCATGCAGGGAACCCTTCACTCTTTTGAAGATCCCTGCAGGTCACCACGACCTCCTCCCCCTCCAATCGAAAAAGAATCCCATCCAAAAACAAAGGCCATCTGACCTGGGACAAGGGAATTCCCAATCCCCCAACCAGAAGCGCCAAAATATTCCAATCATGAGAGACATGAATCTGCAATCCCGGCTCCCCTCTCAACAAACTTTTCCGAATATGCCTTAACAGACGACCAACCGTCTCCTCCAAAGGGACAACAGCCTGATCGGTAACCTCATCGGCAAACCAGGCCCGAACAAACCCCTCCGAATCCAAACCCCTCTCCTTGGCAATCTGCCAACTGAGATCACCATCTTTCAAACAGTGCAAGCCCAGTTCCCCATCTTCATAGACCCTCTTCCCCGATATTCCCATGCCCCGTATCAATGCCTGAACCGTCTCCCCACAGCGAATAATAGGACTATGATGAAAGGAGACAACACCACAGTCGATCAATCCTCGCCCCCCCTCCTCAGCCTCAATGACCCCTTCCGGCGTTAACCGAACCGAATCCCCTTCAGCCGGATCAATGATCTCGGGTCGGCGGCCATGACGCATGAAATAGAGAGAACGTTGATCGGAAGGAAAAACCAGCAGATCCGATAAGGAAGATAGAAGCGGAAACTCCTCAACCATGGCATTTAATCCTTCATTTGCTGCGAAAACATTGAAGTCATTTCCCCTTATGATATAATCTTTCCACAGGTCAAAACACCTTCTGAAAGAGTTCTGAGCCATGCGTATTCTCATAGCTGATGACGAACCTAACAATCGAACCCTTCTGAAACATCATTTAGCCCCCCATGGTGAATGCGACCTGGTTGTGGATGGATTGGAAGCGGTTGAAGCCTTTACCATCGCCCTGGAAGATGGAGAGGGATATGCCCTGATCTGCCTGGATATCATGATGCCGGAGATGAATGGCCAGGAAGCGTTGAAAAGAATTCGGGAAATTGAAGAGGAGCACGGCATCTCCGGGGATCGTGAGGCCGTTATTCTGATGACATCAGCCTTGGATGATGAAAGACAGGTTGTTGAAGCCTATTTCAAAGGGGGATGCACCGATTATCTGGTTAAACCGATCAGCCGTGATAAACTGACGGAAAAACTCCATGAATATCGCCTGATCGAATAGAAAAAAGGGTGGAAAGAGAGTCACCCTCCCCACCCTGGCAAAACAATCAATCCTCTTTCATCAACTCAGCAATCTTGAAGGCGATATCCAGACTCTGCTGAGCATTGAGACGGGGATCACAAGTTGTCATATAGCGCTCGGAGAGATCATCCTCCAAAACCTCATAGGATCCACCAACACACTCGGTCACATCATCGCCGGTTAACTCAAAATGAACACCACCCGCTTGTGTTCCCTCAGCTTTATGAACCCCAAAGAAACCCTTGATCTCCGACAGAATATGATCAAATGCCCGTGTTTTATGTCCGGTTGAGGCAGAGTAGGTGTTGCCATGCATGGGATCACAAACCCAAACAACATCCCTCCCCTCCTCCTTGATCTTACGTAGCAGTTTTGGCAATCCATCCGCAATTTTGTCATGGCCAAAACGGGTGATAAATGAGAGACGACCCGGTCTGTTCTCTGGATTCAAGGCATCACACAACCGAATCAGATCATCCGGCTCAGCGGTCGGCCCCACCTTGCAGCCCAAGGGATTATTGACCCCCCGTAAAAATTCCACATGAGCGCCATCCGGTTGACGGGTTCGCTCACCAATCCAAAGCATATGGGCTGAACAGTCATAAAAGAGACCGGTTAATGAATCCTGCCTTGTCAACGCCTGCTCATACTCCAAAATCAACGCCTCATGACTGGTAAAATACTCAATGAGACGCAACCTTGAGGAGTTTTGCTTGATGCCAACAACCTTCATAAACTCCAAGGCATCAGTGATGTGATCCGCCCTTGGTTTTTGCCGGGGAGGTGAGAAATCTGGAAAAGGCGTTGGCCAAGGTTT
>JBQGBW010000147.1:0-9005 GCA_052043475.1 Magnetococcales bacterium HHB-1 | reverse complement strand
TCGACTTTCGGGAATTATCCCCAGAACCTGCGTACGGAATATGTGCGCCCAACTCCGTTCCAACTCGTCCTGGTGCTTCTTTGGCATCCAAAAGTGCGATTCCTCCATACTGATCTGTGGGTCCATCGGTCGAAACATTATTCCAGATCCATTTGATATGATTTAATATTTAGTGCAAAACTATATCATAACCCTATCATCCTGGCACTGCACCACGTTCCTTAAATCAAGACTTTTTGCGGGAGACTCAGGATAGCGAGAAAATCAACTGGATCTGTCAAGATATCACACAGTGGATGCCCACAACCCGTTACACATTCTGGCATGATCGCGCTGTTTTTCATTTTCTTACCGAAAAAGCGGATCGTGAGACCTACATCAAAACACTCCATCAGGCGTTGCAACCCAAAGCCTATGTGATGATCGCCTCTTTTGCGCTCGATGGACCTGAAAAATGCAGTAATCTACCAGTCCGTCGTTATGCACACGAATCACTCAGTCAGGAACTTGGTGAGGCATTTCACCTGATTAAAGCACGGCAAGAGCAACACACCACCCCTTCAGGCAATCAACAGAGCTTTCAATATAGCCTGTTTCAATATATCTAATCCATATAAGATTAAAAACTCCTTTTCGCACTCTGATAGCCGATATGCAAAGGAAGAATGATCTCCTATGGCTTAAAAACGTCATCAATTGAAGAGGCATCTAAAATTCGATCTCCCCAAACCTCCAGATTTTTAGCGTCTGCTGTTTTGAGTTTTTCATCCGCCCAAGCAGGAACGTTGCCGAATTTTTTATGAAGTAGGCGCTGGAGAAGTTCTGTTTTACCTTCCACTTTACCTTCTACTCGGCCTTTTTGTTCTCCACTTACAAACAGATCCCGCAGAAATTCATTTTCCATCACATTCACAGAAATCGCCATTTTATCAACCTCCTCTTTAATTATGGGTTCCAGCTTTCGCAGGCCTGCTAGAATCATTAATTTTTCCAGAGCATCTGCCCGCTCTTTTGAGGGCAGTGTCTCAATGCGTGTCAACACTTCTCTGATGGTTTTCCGATCATCCTCCATGCGACAGAGAACAGCCAGAAGATTCTCTTCTAACTGAGGACTGGCCAGCATCTCACGGCAATCAATGTCTATGATATTGACAACCTGATACTCAAAATGAATCCCACCTTCATCAATTTTTGTTTTAAACTTTGGCGTTCCTGGCCCAACATACAATACGCGCTGTATGATTTCAGCATTTGGATAGAGTTGGCGTATCAAGGAGTAGTACTCAAGCATACGCCATTCCATCACGTCATCCGAATCACTTTGCAATTCCAAATGCAAAATGGCCCCGGAGATCAAAAGCACCACAAGGTCTGGAAAACGCTTCTTTACAGACGGAAATTCAACTGTGAGTAGTTCGGCCGCCTCCTCACCAATCAGCAGTTGCAAAAGGCGTTGAGGCGGTGTCTGAAAAATCTGTTTGAGTGTTGTATCGTATTTCATCAATCACCAGATGGCCGTCGAGAAAAATATGTGCATAGAATAAACGCCTTGATATGATCAAAAGACCTCGTCAATTGAAGAGGCATCCAAAATTCGATCTCCCCAAACCTCCAGATTTTTAGCGTCCGCTGTTTTGAGTTTTTCATCCGCCCAAGCAGGAACGTTACCAAATTTTTTCTGGAGTTGGCGTTGGAGAAGTTCTGCTTTACCTTCTACTCTGCCTTTTTGTTCTCCACTTACAAATAGATCCCGCAGAAATTCATTTTCCATCACATTCACAGAAATTGCCATTTTATCAACCTCCTCTTTAATTATGGGTTCCAGCTTTCGCAGGCCTGCTAGAATCATTAATTTTTCCAGAGCATCTGCCCGTTCTTTTGAGGGCAGTTTTTCAATGCGTGTCAACACTTCTCTGATGGTCTCCCGGTCATCCTCCATGCGACAGAGAACAGCCAGAAGGTTCTCTTCCAACTGAGGACTGGTCAGCATCTCACGACAATCAATGTCTATGATATTGACAACCTTATACTCAAAATGAATCCCGCCTTCATCAATTTTTGTTTTAAACTTTGGCGTTCCTGGCCCAACATATAATACACGCTGTATGATTTTAGCATTTGGATAAAGTTGGCGTATCAAGGCGTAGTACTCAAGCATACGCCATTCCATCACATCATCCGAATCACTTTGCAATTCCAAATGCAAAATGGCTCCAGAGATCAAAAGCACCACAAGGTCTGGAAAACGCTTCTTTACAGACGGAAATTCAACCGTAAGTAGTTCGGCCGCCTCCTCACCAATCAGCAGTTGCAAAAGGCGTTGAGGCGGTGTCTGGAAAATCTGTTTGAGTGTTGTATCGTATTTCATCAATCACCAAAGTATCCATATTAATTTTCTCAAATAATCGCTCTGTAAAACCCCAATCAATCCAGACGCTTTAATGCGGTAAAAATCTCCTCTAAGTGGCCGGTCATCATATAGATCTCTTCGGTGGTACGACAATCAAAAGGCGCAATAAACCGGCAGGAGAACTGTTTCATAAACTGTTCAATCAGATGGTCCTCCTCTGCCATATACTCCTTCATGCGCATGGGGTTAGGATTATGCATTAGCATATGATGAATCAGTTGCACCAAAGGAAAGGTCTGTCCATTAATCTGATAGGCGGGGTCTTCCGTGGGAAGTTGATAATCTTCTTGATAACGCAAAAAGAGTGTCGGGCGAAAGCGCCGCAAACAGATCAGATAGCCAAACAGAGTTGGATCAGGGTAGGCCTCCTGCCAATGATCGAGCACCTTTTTAAGATCAACAAAACAGGGTTGCATCGCCTCTATAGCGCAGTCCAGTGTGATACAGACATCTTTTAAAATCACCAGAAGATGGATATCCCAGCCTAAGGGATATCCATCTTCTGGCATATGAAAGTTAAGATCTTTCCACAGTTGATCCAGATGGTGCATACGCTCATCCATGCTGATCATATCCTTTTTTACTTATCGATCCGAAGCCACACGGAAGAGCTGGAACATATCAAACTGACCTTTCATCACTTTGGATATACCATCCTGAATCAGCGTGCGCATCCCCTCTTCAATGGCCGCCTCGCGAATTTCAGCGGCTTTAGCACGATCTGCAATCATGCCCTGAATTCTAGGACTGGTTACCAGTAACTCATGAATACCGGTCCGGCCTTTATAACCGGTTTTATTACACTTACCACAACCATTTGAGCGAAAGAGCATATGCTCCTTGGTATCGATATCCAACTCATCAAAGAGTTTTTCACCATAAAGTGTACGAATACGCTCCCACTCACTCTCCTCCGGCTTATAGCGCTCCTTACAGGCACCACAGAGTGTGCGCACAAGACGCTGGGCTAAAATTCCCACCATGGCATCAGAGAAGTTTACCGGATCAAGACCAAGATCAAGAAGACGGGTAATGGTCTCTGGTGCTGAGTTGGTATGCAGCGTGGAGAAGACCATATGTCCGGTTAATGAAGCCTCAATACCACTATGGGCGGTCTCTTCATCCCGCATCTCACCGATCAGAATCACATCCGGGTCAGCCCGTAGAAATGCTCTCAAAGCAGAAGCAAAGGTTAATCCCACCTTGGTATCCATCTGCACCTGCTGTAACCCCTGCTGGGTAATCTCCACCGGATCTTCAGCGGTCCAGATCTTTTTATCCGGTGTATTGATCCTTCCCAATACCGCGTGCAGTGTAGTGGTCTTCCCAGAACCCGTCGGTCCCACCACCAGAAAGAGTCCATAGGGCATCTGGATCAGTTCATCGGTATTTTTATAGTTATATGGTGAAAGATTGAGCTTATCAAAAGGCAGAGCACCCTCTGAAGCCAACACACGCATCACCGCCCCTTCACCAAAAACCGTTGGCAGTGTGGCCACCCGCAACTCCAAAGGCTTCCCCTTAACCCTTACAACAATTTTACCATCCTGAGGTTTGCGCCGTTCGGCAATATCCATGCGCGCCATAATTTTAATGCGTGACAGCACCGCACGAATATGGGTTGAAGGAATTTCTAACGCCTGGCGACAGGAGCCATCGATGCGTAGACGCACCTTGGAGGTGAGATTACCCCGTCCGGGTTCAATATGGATATCTGAGGCCCCCGCCCGCTGGGCATCAATGATCAAACGGTTCACCAACTGGATCACCGTACTCTCATTCTCATTAACCTCAGCGGTCTCCATACCATCATCAAGCGATTCATCCTGCTCCACCTCCTCCTCTTCCATCTGGCCGGCCAGATTATGCAGAAAGGAGGAGACAGAACCACCACCAAGATATTGCAGTACATCCTCTTCAAAGCCGATCCGAAAGATATATTTTTTCGCCGGCAGAATGCGTTGGATCTCCATCCGTCGGTTGGTATCCGAAGGATCATCAATTAAAATCACCAACTCATCTTCGAGACTGCCCGCAATCGGCACCCAACGCTGACGACGGAGATAAGCCATATTGAGCTTTTTGATCAACTTCTGGGGTAGCTCAATATTGGGATCAAAGCGCATAAAGGGTACCTGATAGTAGCTCTCCAAGGAGGCAGCGACCATCTCAGGAGGAATTTTTGCTTCAGAAACCAAAAGGTAGGTCATCGTCACCCCCTCTTTTTTGGTCCGTTTCTGAAAATCGCTCAACTGCTCCTGGGTTAACCTTTTTCTCTTAATCAGATACTCATAAGGACTATTGGTCCCTTCAAACTCAATATGAAATTTTTCTGCTAAAATCCGCGCGAGAATTTTAACATATCTGAGATCATCATCGTTGAACGTCCCTCCGCCAACTTTATTAATCACCTGCAATACGCCAAGAATCGGTGGACCCACCTTAATGGGCACCGCCGCCATTGAGCGTGTTAGAAAGCCTGAGCGTTTATCATAGCTGGCATTAAAGCGCAGATCATTATGGATACTCCGCAGCTCTTCGGCATCATAGGCATTATTAATGAGGATCGGTTTCTGACTTAATGCCACATAACCCGCAACCGAGGAGGGGCTTAAGGGGAGCCGGATCTCATGCAGCTCATGGCCTGTTTTATAGCGGGCAATCACCTCCTGTCCATCACGGGCACTCTGATAGACCGTGAGACGCTGTGCCTGGAGAAACTCCAGCATCATCTCTTCGATATCCGGAATCAGTTCCGCAAAAGCGGTCGCCTCACGGATACGACCATACATCTGGTTAAACAGCACCTTACGATGGCCAAGCAACCCTTTTACCGCAGGAGGAAGAGGCGGCATGGTATACTCTTGATCAGCCTGATCCTTTGTCTGAATCTGTGGTAGTGCTTTATCGTTCATTATGTACCACTCCTGACCTGTATTGACTCTATTATCAAGAAACCATCGCCCGCATTCAGACGAGTGGAGCTAAAAAAGCATCCTTAACCGGTGACTTCCAAAAGAACAAAAGCGAGTGCATATTTTTTTTCATCACTCAATGAAAGATGCCATTGATACGTACGATAATGGCGCTGGCACCAGGCTTTGGTCTCTCCATGAAGTTGTAGTGTCGGTTTGCCAAAATTCTGATTAAGTACCTCAATATCGCGAAACCATATCCCCTGCCGCATCCCTAAACCTAACGCTTTAGCAACCGCCTCTTTGGCGGCAAACCGTTTTGCCAAGCAGGGTGCTGGATCGGAAAAAGTGTGACAGTAATCAACCTCTGTTGCGGTAAACACCTTCTTTAGAAAACGTTGACCAAATCGATCAAATATACGACGAATTCTTGAAATCTCAATAAGATCTGTTCCAATACCAGCAATCATGAGGATTGTGCTTCACACATCAGCCGTTTCATCTCACGGACCGCTTCGCTGATGCCCACCATCGCCGCCTGCGCAATGATGGCATGGCCGATATTGAGCTCATTCATCCCCTTGATGGCTGCAACAGGTTGCACATTATGATAATGTAAACCATGCCCCGCATTGACAACAAGCTGTTGGGCCTGGGCCTGTCTTGCGGCCACTTTTAGTTTCTCAAGTTCCTCTTCCTGTGCGGTTTCATCCACCGCCTCGGCATACTCACCGGTATGAAACTCCACCACCGGTGCACCGGAAGCTTTTGCTGCTGCAATCTGCTCCATCCGTGGATCAATGAAGAGCGAGACACGAATACCCGCCTCTTTGAGTCGTTCCACCGCTGAGGTCACACTTTTCAGATGTTTCTCCACATCCAAGCCCCCTTCTGTGGTCAACTCCTCCCGTTTCTCAGGCACTAAACAGCAATCGGTGGGCTTCCATTGACACGCCAGTGTCACCATCTCCTCCGTGGTTGCCATCTCCAGATTAATTTTAGTCTGTGCTGTTTTCAGCAGAATCTCCACATCACGATCCTGGATATGGCGTCGATCTTCACGCAGATGCACCGTAATGCTATCCGCCCCCGACTGTTCTGCTAACAGTGCCGCCAATACCGGGTCAGGGTATCCCGCACCCCGCGCCTGACGCAGTGTGGCGATATGGTCCACATTCACGCCCAGTTTGATCATCTCGATCTCCTTATTTTATTAATCTTCTGTCTTAACAACAGCCAGAACCTGATTACCAACCCCCTGATAGGTGATCGAATCTAAGCTTGCATTCGCTGCCATCGCGATACCTCTTCCATGAGAGTCGAACATACGTTTAGGATCAAACTTTAAGAAGGGCTCCCACTCAAAGCCTTCACCTTCATCGACAATCAAAAAATGATTCTCACCCGCTTTACGCTTAAACCATACCGTAACCCTTCTGTCTACATATTTGGGAAGTTCCAGACGACGCTGCACCTCCTCTTCCCACTGATCTGTTGCATGCAACTGGCTCTTCTCCTGATAGCTAATCCCCAGGTTACCATGTTCCACCGCATTAAAAAGCAACTCCTGCAAACCGGCCACCGTCCGCTCAGGATCTGGCGTGGTTTTTGCTAGGAGCACAGCCAGTTCACGCACCTCATCCAAGGTTTTTATCACAAATTTTGCTTCATACAAAAAGCGCAGTAACGTATGCGTGGAGTGATGAATCTCCTTCTGAAGATCCCGGTACAACCTCTGTTTCGTCAATACCGATCGAATAACCATCCAGAGAATATCTTTATCCAGCGGTTTTGTCAGATAGTAGTGGGCACCCACCGCAAGACCTTGGATAATATCTTCACGCGTTTTATTGGCTGTGGTAAAGATGACCGGAATATCTGCGGTCTCCTGCTGCATCTTTAAACGACGGCAAACTTCATAACCATCCATACCCGGCATCACAATATCGAGTAGAATGAGATCCGGTCTCTTGGTTTGAGCGATATTCAGTGCAATCTCACCGCAGGTTGCCGCAAAAAGACCAAAATCACTACACAACATCTCAACCAATATTTTAATATTGCCAGGGATATCATCAACGATCAAAATTTTAGGTCGATCTGTTTCATCACACATCATTGATCTCTTTATTTTAAGAACACGCTTTGGATCATTCAAGATTATGATCGATTTAAACGCGATCTTCCTAAAAAACATATGTACTTACATGTAAGTACAGCCGTTAATCAGAGCACATCTCCTTTAAAACGAAGGATCCTCATCATTTTGTTTGAATCTGATGCCACCGCCCATCGGGCTCCTGGCGCCAATACTCCATGGTACAACCGCGTTCTTTATAGAAGCGAAAACGGCGACGGCTCGATTGTAACGCCTCCATATTATCCGCCGGTACAAAATCAAGAATCAGTTTAAACTGATCAAAATTTTCCACCACATCAAAAGAGGCGACCGCCAACAGCGTGGCACCATTGACCGGATTAATACGGCGTTCACCAAGCAGCACGGGCTGACGTACGGTATCCTGACCACGACACTGACCATGGGGTAAAAAACCATTCTCAGGAAAGCGCCAGAGGAATTCATCCAGGTAGTTTGTTTGTGCCACATCGGAGGTCACAACACAGATCTGTAATCCCTGTTCATACGCCTTAATGAGCAGGCGCGCCAAAGCCTGCTCAAAAGGAATTTTACTCAGTTGATAAAATCGTACAACCGGTGGTGTCACGACATCATTTTTCTTATCAAGAGAGTCTTCAGACACCACATCATCCTTGTTTTTCTCTTTTGAGGTCATTGACGCACAAACCCCTCTTCACGCAGCAACTGGCAGAGCAAACGCACACCAAGACCCACCGCACCTTTTTGGGTATAGGGCAATTTTCCATCCATATCCCATGCGGTGCCTGCAATATCGAGATGTGCCCAACGGCGATCATCATCCACGAAGCGAGAGAGGAAACATCCCGCCGTAATGGTTCCCGCTTCACGTCCACCGATATTTTTCAGATCCGCCGCCGGTGATTTAAGCTGATCATAGTACTCTTTAAAGAGTGGTAGACGCCACACGCGTTCCCCGGTAACCTCGCCAGCCTTTGAAAGTGATTCTGCCAAGGCATCATCATGACTCATTAAACCACTGGCCTGGGAACCCAGAGCGATGACACAAGCACCGGTTAAGGTGGCCAGATCAACAATCACCGCAGGATCAAAACGTTCTTCAGCATAGTGGAGTGCATCACAGAGCAACATACGGCCTTCCGCATCGGTATTGATCACCTCAACAAAGAGTCCTTTAAATGTTTCAACGATATCACCAGGACGTTGTGCCGTGCTTGAGGGCATATTCTCAGCGGAGGGTACAATTCCCACCACATTGACCGGCAATTCCATCTCTGCGACCGCACAGAGAAAACCAAAAACAGCCGCCCCCCCACACATATCAAACTTCATCTCCTCCATACGGGTGGGCGGTTTCAGAGAGATTCCCCCGGTATCGAAGGTGACCGCTTTACCCACAGCCACAAAAGGTTTTTGATCACTGGGCCCTTTTAGGTACTCCATCACAATCATGCGTGGCGGCTTATCACTCCCCTGCCCGACACCAAGAATACCCCCCATACCCAGTTTATTCATCTGGAGTTCATCTAAGATGGTGGTATAGATCGGATATTTTCTCGAT
>JBQGBW010000146.1:0-9023 GCA_052043475.1 Magnetococcales bacterium HHB-1 | reverse complement strand
TGGTCTTTATAAGGCGGCGAAGTTCTACTACTATCCTGGCTGGCATGAGCCAGGCACGACGCTTGAGAGTCTGATTAATAAAGCGGCTTATGAAAAGTTACCTGAAGATCTGCAAGTCATTGTGATGAATGCCTGTAAAGTGGCCAATCTGGATATGTTATCTGATTTTACGGCGCGCAATAATCAGGCATTAAATACACTGATTCGTAAACATAAGGTGGCTTTGAGACGTTTTCCGGATGGTGTGTTGAAGAAAATTCGTGGCCTGTCGGATCAGGTGGTGGCAGAGATCGCTGAAAAAGATCCCTTCTCCAAAAAGGTGTATCAATCTTTTATTGCATTTCGTGAGCAGGCGATATCCTGGCATAAAGTCTCTGAACTGGCTTATATGCAATCACGTATTCTTTAGGTATTACGCTCTTGTGATGTTTCTGGAGAAAGAAATTGAAAATCATCAAAGAACCTTTTTGGCTGTTTGAGCGACTGAATATTATCTCTGTCTGCATTTTATGCGCGGCTGTAAGCCTGATCTCAGGATGTGCAACCCCTGAAAAAGCGGGTGAGTCAGCGTTGGATAACTGGAAACATCACTATATGCAGGGGATGCGGGCGCTGGAGAATAATTCAATCAAAGAGGCCAGCAGCGCTTTTGATCGTGCTTTAGAGTTGAAACCGGATTATGCCTTAGCGGTGGCTGGGCAGACGCTGGCTCTGGCTTATGAGACCGAACAACTCAAAGATGAGGGGTTTAAAAAGGTTAATTTTAAGCGCATTGAGGAGGGGTTGGATAAGGCGCAAAGTTTAGCGGATACATCTACCGCGCGTTTTTCTGTATTAACCAGCGCCATCCGTACGCTCACAAAATCCAGATTAGAGGATTGGTTCTTAGAGGCGAAGTCGAAGTATCAAGAGGCGAAAGCTTTAACGGATCTGGATGAAAAAGACCTTCCCTACTATCGTGCATTAGAGGCGATTGACTTTTTTATGGCGGAAGCGTGGTATGGTGAAGATTTTCGTCAATCAGAACAGCTCTTAAAAAATGTGCTCAATGCCCGTGCAGGAGGGGTGTGGCAGAGCCATGCGGATAAGCTTTATCGTAAAATTCAGCAGGTCACCAGGGTGGCTTCTAACCGCTCTTTGAGTGGGGCGGCGGCTAAAGTTGCGGTACAAGAGCAGATTGGTCGTGGCGATCTGGCGGCTTTGCTGGTGGATGAGTTGCAACTGGAGAAACGTTTTACGAATCCGCTTAAAGGTAAGCAATCTAAAAAGCCAACCTTTATTCCGGCGGATATGCTCAAACATCCTCTGAAAAAATCCGTACGCTCCGTGCTCTCCTGGAATATTCGTGGCTTAAGCGCTGAGTATGATAAGGCCAGTCAAGCGAAACTTTTTAAGCCTGAAAAGGTTGTGGATCGAAAGTCTCTGGCTTTAGTTTTAGAGGATATTATTATTAAAATCACAGGCAAAGAGGCCATTGCAACCGCACTGATTGGTCAGGAGACTGGCATTACAGATGTTAAAAGCCATCATGGTTGGAGTAATGCGGTGCGTACTGTGGTCAACCGGGGATTGATGAAAAATAATCTCTCTGGTGCGTTTCGTCCTCACGATCCAGTGACAGGAGCCGAAGCGCTCTCCGCGCTGTTTCGGTTACGCAATGCTTTAGAAACCATGTGATTCATCTTTAAATCGATCAATATTGTCCCGTTCTTAAAAGGAGGGGTGCTGTGAATAGAGCGCGTCTATTATCGTTGTCCACGCTTAAGTTGATGGTGGTGGGATGGATTATGATCAGTTTTGCCGGCTATGCTGCGGCAAACACTTGGCAAAACCCTCCAAATATGGGCTATGGACAGCCAAATACCTATCAGGGCGGTGGGTTTAATCAAAACCAGGTTCCTGGACAGTATAATCCGAATGCTTTAGGCGGAAATCAAAATTTTCAACCACAGCCCTGGGGTGGCGGCATGCAGCCTCCTCAACAGGCACAGCAGTGGAAACCGATTACTCAACCCTTTGATGCGTTTCAACAGGGCTATATTCAGGTGATTGGGTTCTCTTCTGGGGGGCAAGACCCTTTCCGGGCCAAGCGGGCCGCAACCATTGTGGCGTACCGGGATCTCTTAGAGCAGTTTAAGGGGATCTCATTGCAGGGTACCACCACGGTGGGGCAGGGGATGTTACAGAATGATCTGGTTTCCACCCAGGTTAAAGGTTTTCTGAGGGGGGCTCAAAAGTGTGGTGAACGCTATCACCCTGGTCAGGGTTATGCGGAAGTCTGTATGCGCCTCTATCTGAGAGGCCGTGGCGGTGTCTATGATGTGGTCTTTCCTTTGATGGCTAAAGAGGGTTTGGTGTCAAAACCTTTGATGGGGGGCGCACCTCTAGGCAGTATGGCGGCACCATACAATGCGATGCCTTCACCCTCTTCGATGCAGCCTGTGCCACAGCCATCTGTTACAACCACGGCGTCCGCGGATGGTCTGATTATTGAACTCTCCGGGATTACTTTTAAGCCTGCGATTGAGAATCGTATTTTGAATAAAAATGGTGAAATTCTCTTTGGGCCTTCTAAAATTGCCAGCTCAATTTTAGTGGATCGGGGCTGTGGTGGTTTTACCAACCAAGTGGATAAGGCGAGAGGATTGTTACAGTCCTGGGGAAGTCAATCTCCGATGGTTGTCAAAGCGGTCAGTTCCCGCCAAGGCACGGATGTGGTGGTGAATGCGGCGGATAGTGCGGCGATATTCAGTGCTGATCAACAGAAGCAGTTCCTCTCCCAGGCGAAGGTTGTGTTTGTGATCAATTAGTTGGAATGTTAGAGCAGATTGATTGGTTTTGGTCTGCTCTGTTTTTTTAGGACAATATTGTTTTTTTTGTGGAGAGAAAATGTGATTTCATATTAAAATATAAAATGTTCTTTTTAATTTATTCCTTGTTTGATGTAAGGGGAAAGGGATGTTGTCATCAAAAATAATCATTACTATCGTCACAGGTCTTGCAGCAATAGCAGCGGTGTTCACATCTATATTTAATTTTTTGCCAGAGTATCTTAAAGGGTCAAATCTGGTGCGTTATGTAGTGATTGGAACATTTATTTTTGTTTCTTCTTTATCTGCTTATGCCTTATATGAATTTCCTCCCGATTTAAAATCTCTTCCACAAATAAGCTTGAATATCACTACTATAAATGGGAAACCTATTGATAGGGATATGGAGGGGAATGTTGTAGAGGTTGAAATAGAAACAGATAAAACTCCTGCTGAACTTCGTTTTCAAGGTTCTTTGTCCTTAATGGGCGAAAAAGAGCAAATTGATTATTATTTGAAGCATTACGATATTATTTATGTGACATGCCTTATTTATGAAGACAAAGATAAAATGAGTGGTTGGGTGCATCGTGATGGGAATTGTTTGGAGCATATTAATCAATATGAGTTTCAATCAGGTATGAGACCAAAACGCTCACTTTCTGGTCAGGTTATTAAGCGCTTTAAAAGAACGCTTGATTTAAAAATGTTGATTGGGAAAGGACTTTCTTCTGGATTCAAGCGTAAGCGGTTTTATGTTCGTGTTTATGTTACTGATCAAGCTATAACAAAGAATCACGCAATGAACGATTACGTTCTCAAGGAAAAAATGATTAAATCTTTTGAACAGGTGACGATACCTGTGAAACTAATTGAGAATCAACACAGAGGGCCAGCAGCTTTTGATAAAGAAACTGATAGAACAGCTAGTGGACCGCAAGATAGGAATGAAAGCATTGTGTATCAAAAGAAACAGCAAGTTGTAGCTCAGCAGCAGATGCTTGAAGTGCTACATCCAGAGGAACAAAATTCTAACAGAAAGGGGCGTGAAACTCTAATTGATAAAAAGCTAGAAAGGATAAAAAATATTGTGAATCAAGAGACGAAACAAACTGTAGCATTTCAAGCAACACAGCAAATTTCTATGCCTCAAGAAGACACGACAAAGATAAAAAATAATCGAATTTGTCAGGCGTCTTTTCTTAAGGGAAAAACGCTGTTTAGCAAGGATGAGTTGCGTGATGCTAGAGCGCTCTTTTTATCTGCTGAAAAAGCTTGTTCCTCAGAAAGTTATCTCAAAGAAATTAATAGATTTATTCATAAAATCAACTATAAACTAGCAGCCTCAGGAGACTGACACTATGAGTTTATCTAAATATACTAAAAAAATATCTTTTGTGTTTATTTTGTTGAGTTTATGGCTAGTGCATTCTCATCCAGTACATTCTCAGCCAGTACATGTTCCGAATAATCCCAGAGTTATCGACTTGTTTGATGGGCAGAATGTGTATGGAGAAGTTATTCCGTTGGCTTGTAAGCCTGCGCCTGCTCGTCATGGTATACGCCTTTCTGATGAGGGGATTGTGTGGACATGGCGCAAACAACAAGCAACATGGTGTGCATGGACGTTTGATGGCCTTGATTTAGATTTGAGTGCTTACTTAAATACACATTCACTTGAGATCTTGTATCGAGGTCGGTATATTGGCAGCCCTTCTCCCCAAGTGAAGTTTTTGGATGAGAGAAATCATGCTTGTGGATTAAAAGACTTTTCTCAATATAGCGAAGGAACAAACAGAGATGGGGATAAGATTGTACTGATTCCTCTTTCTGAGTTTGCGCTTGATTTTTCTCTCAATCCTTCCGCTGTGGAAAAGATGCAGTTTGATGTTGGATGGGGATCTTTGGAAGGAGATCTTGAGATTCGCAGTATTCGTTTGATTCCTCTGCGTTAGTCCTATAAAAAGTTGCTGCACGCTTAAAAATATTCGCAATTATGGGCGAGATGATTATCAGAACTCATCTCTCTCGTAATTGCGTTATAAGCAGTAAATGGTGGGATTTCTGAGAAGGGCTAATCGTCATGCGATTATTTAAATGTTTATTATTTTCTGCTTTTTTTATAAGCTTTTGTGTATCACAGGCTTTTGCCTCTCCACATAGGAATGGATCTATCGATTTTGAGAAAATTCAATCTTATGGAGAGATACATAAAACATCGACATTAAATGCGTCTCGTTCTATTTCTGAGAATGTCTCTACAAGAGAAAATAAACCGATATTGAAACAAGATATACAGCAACATTCTATTTCTGAAAATATAATGCGTCTTCTTTCGAAAAAACGTGCTGGGCTTCGTCAGCCAAAAAAAGATGATAATTATCAGATGTGGGAATTTTATGCAGGAGAGGGGCGGAGTCGAGGTGATGATGCAGCCTGGCGTAACCGTTGGCGCTGGATCAAAGGTCGTATATACCCATTATCAGGAGAGAAGAGAGCGAGTGATAAACGCTATGCTTGGGCTTTAGGTTTGTTTGGATATTATAATGTAAGTGATGGACGGAGTAAGGTTACAGATGAGTATGAAGCTTATGATTATTGGTTTGGGCCCTCTTTTAAGCTTGAAGTCAAAAAAAAGGCGTCTAGTGAATCAAATAAGGTGTGGCAGCCACAGGTGAGTCTGACTTTAGATATTGGGGGGATTGGGCAGCAGACTTCTCTATCACGCAATGATGCTTCTAATGGTATATATCAGCAAGCGTTGGCTCTTGATGCAGGGTGGCGATTTATGGGAAATATGATCTGGTATACCGAATGGAAGCGTTGGTTTGCTCCCTGGCGGGTTGAGAGCAATTTTGATTATCTCATACCCATTAAAAGAGAGCAGGTTGCTTTTTGGAATGGAGAGATGCAATTTGTTTCTGAAGATGAGCGTTATTCGTCTTTGCAATTTTTACTTGAGGCGCAACCAATGGAACTCAACTCCTCTGTTTCTATGGGGATGCTGGCTGATATAGAGGGTGAGCGGGATTATGTGAAATATACAAACAAATTATCTATCGGTGTTGGTGCTAGATTTTTTCATGGATATAAAACATTTTTTTCTTTTATTCCTATAGGGTATCAGTGGGATCTCCGTCATCAGGATAATGGTTGGGTTGGACCAAAAATAATGTTTGACCTGAAGGGAATTTATCGTTTTGCAATAGATTGAATGGGATCGTTTTTTTTAATGTTCTACTCTCGACATGATTCAAAAAAATGGCTCATATCAGGTGAACAAAGATAATGAGTGTTATTATTGGATTGTGAATGAAGTTTTTTTTTAAAGATCATGGTTTGAGCTGATATATAGTGCACTATCTTTGATGTTGTTTTGTGTCATTAATTTAGTGTTTTTTGTGATGTCTGGTTTTCGAATATATATCACTTTGCATTGAGTGATGATTATGATACCATCTATGAGAATATGCCGTGCATATTGATATGTAAATAGGGTAATTTATTGCTTTGTCTGAAATATTGCCTTCCAATATGGTGGTGCTAATCTGATTATGGAACAAAATAATGGTCAAATAGTGATTGAAAAGTGATTTCAGAGTAATAACCTGTATCAGATAGAAATTTTGAGCGGTGATACAGAAAGAGCGCTGTTATCCTGCTCTGATTGATTCAGGATAGGGTGGCATGTTCAGTAAGGGAGACGTAAGCAGGCTGTGTGTGGTTAATCAATATCTGTGTGAAACGGAGGTGATATTGAAGCACATTGGCAGACAGCGGTGTAAGTTATATGAAAGATTCTAAAGCGTTAGCAAAGATTGAGCCAGTCTCTGGTTCTGTTCAAAAATCGAGCCGTGCGGAAATGGATCCGGGATTGGTCTGTTTGGGGTTGGTGGCGCGCTTTCATCAACTGCCTGCCAACCTGGAGGAGATTAAACATCGGTTTGGTAATGGTAATAGACGTTTTACTTCTGTTGATATTTTGCGTAGCTTAAAAATGATCGGCTTGAAAGCCAGAGAGGTGAAACCGAATCAGAAACGTTTGAATAAATTGCCTCTACCAGCCATTGTGCCTTTAAAAGAGCGTGGATATTGCATCCTGGCCCAGGTTGATGAGCATCGGGTTCTGGTTCTGCCTCCTTTTTCAACGCGTAGCCGCGTGATGCCTTTGGCGGAGTTTGAAGAGGAGTGGTTGGGGACGGTGATTCTTGCCACGCGAAGAGTCAAGCTTCTGGGAAAAGATGGTCACTTTGATATATCCTGGTTTATTCCTTCAACACTTAAGTATAAAGGGTTGTTTTCAGAAGTTCTCATTGCCGCCTTCTTTTTGCAGATCTTTGCGCTCATATCACCGCTCTTTTTTCAGGTGATCATCGATAAAGTGCTGGTGCATCGGGGGTTAACGACACTGGATGTGCTGGCGATTGGTATGCTGGTCATCGCGCTGTTTGAGGTGGTGCTCTCCGGTTTGAGAACCTACCTCTTTTCGCATACCACCAACCGTATTGATGTGGAGCTTGGTGCTAAACTTTATACTCATCTGATCTCTCTTCCCTTATCCTATTTTTCTATTCGCCGGGTGGGGGACTCTGTTGCGCGCGTAAGGGAGTTGGAGACGATACGTAACTTTATCACGGGAACATCACTCTCTGTCGCGATTGACATTCCTTTTATGTTTGTCTTTTTTGCAGTCATGTATTATTACAGTCCAACGCTACTTCTGGTTGTGCTGGCGGGCATCCCTTTTTATGTTCTGCTCTCCTTTTTTATTATTCCTGTGTTGCGTCGTCGGTTAGAGGAGAAATTTAACCGTGGTGCGGATAATCACTCCTTTTTGGTTGAGTCTGTTGCAGGGGTGGAGACGATTAAAGCGCTTGCTGTGGAGCCTCAGCTTATCCGCCTTTGGGAGGAGCGTCTGGCTTCTTATGTTCGTGCGGGTTTTCGTGTCACAAATTTGAGCAACATTGCGAATCAATGCGCCTCTTTTATCAATAAGATTACCATGCTGTTGGTTTTGTGGATTGGTGCGCGGGCGGTGATCTCTGGAGAGTTGAGTGTTGGGCAGTTGGTTGCATTCAATATGCTTCTTGGACGTGTGAATGGCCCTGTATTACGACTGGTGCAGTTATGGCAGGATTTTCAGCAGACGGGCGTTTCCATTCAACGTTTAGGCGATATTTTAAATGCACCTGTTGAAACAGGCAGTAGCACCAGTCAGAGTGCGATGACATCAATGTCTGGAGCGATTCACTTTGAACATGTGACTTTCCGTTATCAGCCGGATACACCAGAGGTTCTTTCAGATGTTAATCTTTCGGTTACGTCTGGGACAATGCTTGGCATTGTGGGGCAGTCGGGCTCTGGAAAAAGTACGCTCACGCGTTTAATACAAAGATTATATATTCCGGAACATGGACGGGTATTGATTGATGATATTGATCTGGCCCAGATCAATCCGGTGTGGCTACGGCGCCAGATTGGTGTTGTTCTACAGGAGAACTTTCTTTTTAATCGCACTGTAAGAGAGAATATTGCCTTAGCCGATCCTGGGTTATCGATGGAACATATCGAGCGGGCCGCAAAGATGGCGGGTGCCCATGAATTTATTCTAGAGCTGAAAAATGGCTATGACACTCTGGTGGATGAGCAGGGACATAATTTTTCAGGAGGGCAGCGGCAGCGTATCGCCATTGCCAGAGCATTGGTTACAGATCCTAAGATTTTAATCTTTGATGAAGCTACAAGTGCGCTGGATTATGAATCTGAACGAATTATCCAGAATAATATGGCGGAGATAAGAGCGGGGAGGACGGTGATTATTATTGCGCATCGGCTCTCAGCGGTCAGATATTGTGACCGTATTATTGTGATGTCGCGGGGCGCGATTGTTGAGCAGGGCGGTTATGATCAACTTGTGGGGCAGGGGGGCTGGTTTGCGGATATGCATCAAAGTCAAATACAAACTTTGCAGAAGATATCATGAGACAGTTAGACAATATATGGGTATCCGGTTGGTGCAGGCTATAGTACAATTATCAAAGTCTTTTTCTCTGCACTCAAACAAACATGCTTGAGATGGATATTCCAGATAATTTACTTGATTTCAGCCTTCGTTTTTCGACTGAAGATGGATGTTTTGACTTTCTTATCCAACTGCGTTGGCCAGACGGTTTCATATGTCCAAAATGTGGAAGCAAGCTTTGGCATCATCTT
>JBQGBW010000145.1:0-9164 GCA_052043475.1 Magnetococcales bacterium HHB-1 | reverse complement strand
AATCGACTTTCGGGAATTATCCCCAGAACCTGCGTACGGAATATGTGCGCCCAACTCCGTTCCAACTCGTCCTGGTGCTTCTTTGGCATCCAAAAGTGCGATTCCTCCATACTGATCTGTGGGTCCATCGGTCGAAACATTATTCCAGATCCATTTGATATGATTTAATATTTAGTGCAAAACTATATCATAACCCTATCATCCTGGCACTGCACCACGTTCCTTAAATCAAGACTTTTTGCGGGAGACTCTTCTATGCTTTATGCTTTATGCTTTATGCTTTATGCTTATGGCTACCGCTTTCAAGTTTAAAGGAAAAATGGATATTTAGCGATGAATTTATTGCAGGCACGAAAGGTGGATCTCTCTTTTGGTGGTCCACTGTTATTGGATAAAGCGGATCTTTTTATTGATACAGCAGAGCGTATTGCGCTGATTGGCCGCAATGGTGTGGGTAAGAGTTCGCTCTTAAAGGTGATTCAAGGCACCATTCGACCCGATGGTGGTGAGGTGATCTATAAACCGCATCTTAAACTGGCCTCTTTGGAGCAGAAAATCCCTGAGGATATCACAGGCGCTGTTTTTGATGTGGTGGCGGCCGGATTGGGAGAAGTGGGTGGTCTGCTGTTAAAATATCATGCCGTAAGCCAGGAATTACAACAGGGTGATCAAAATCAGCAAGCGGACTGTTTGCAGCGATTAGAGGGGTTACAGCAACAACTGGATGCCCAGGATGGCTGGACCTTAAAACAGAAGACCGAACGCACCTTAAGCCGCCTGCAACTGGATGCAGAGGCGGATTTTAGCACGCTTTCCGGTGGATTAAAAAGGCGGGTTCTGTTGGCGAGAGCGTTAGTCAAAGATCCTGAGTTGTTGATTCTGGATGAGCCCACCAACCATCTTGATATCCAAGCCATTGAGTGGCTGGAGTCTTTTCTACCAACGTTTAAAGGTTCTGTGCTGCTGGTCTCGCATGATCGCCGTTTTTTAGAGCAGGTGACCACCCGTATTATTGAGTTGGATCGTGGAAAATTATACAGCTTTCCTGGTCATTATGGTCAATTTTTGCAGCGTAAAGAGGAGCAACTGGCGGCGGAGAAGCAACAGAATGAGAAGTTTGATAAAAAACTGGCGCAAGAGGAGATCTGGATTCGTCAGGGGATTAAAGCCAGAAGAACACGGAATATGGGCCGGGTGCGCGCATTGATCGAGATGCGCAAGAAGCATCAGGCGCGTCGAAAACGGTTAGGCACGGTAAAGTTGGTGGCGCAGGAGGCGGAGCGTTCAGGAAAACTGGTGATTGAGGCGGAAAATCTGGACTGCACTTTGGGTGGGAAGATTATTTTGAAAAACTTCTCCACCGCCATTCAGCGTGGAGATAAAATTGGTTTGATCGGTCCGAATGGCTGTGGAAAAACAACGCTCTTAAAACTCCTCTTGAAGGAGCGAGTGCCCGATCAGGGGGACGTACGTCATGGTACACGGCTTGAATTGGCCTATTTTGATCAGTTGCGTGAGGCGCTGGATGAAAATAAGACCGTACAGGATAGTGTGGCGGATGGTCGTGATCGGGTTCTGTTTCAGGATCGTACCTTGCATGTGATCCGTTATTTACAGGACTTTCTTTTTACACCGGCGCAAGTGCGTTCTCCTGTGAAGGCGTTATCGGGTGGAGAGCGTAACCGGCTTTTATTGGCGCGACTTTTTTTAAAACCTGCCAATCTTTTATTATTGGATGAGCCCACCAATGATCTGGACTCTGAGACCCTGGAGCTTTTAGAGGAGCGTCTGGCGGAGTATGCGGGCACAGTTCTTTTAGTAAGCCATGATCGTACATTTATTAATAATGTGGTGACGAGTCTTTTTGTTTTTGAGGGTAAGGGTGTCGTTGAAGAGTATGTGGGGGGCTATGATGACTGGTTAAGGCAGCGGCCTGAACCGATTATTGAGATAAAGAAAAAAACGATAAAAGAGAAAAAACGTCCGCCTAAAAAACAGAAATTGGGGCTCACCTTTAAGGAGAATCGTGAGTTGGAATCTTTGCCTGGCATAATTGAGGCGTTGGAGTTAGCGCAAGAGGATTTGCATCAGCAGTTGGCAGATCCTGCTTTTTATCAGCAGAGCGGAGAGAAGATTGCCGCAGAACAGCAAAAGTTAACGGATTTAGAACAGCAGTTACAGATGCACTATCAGCGCTGGGAGTTTCTGGAGGAGAAAAAGGAGACGGCAACATCGTAATGGTTAAACAATTTAAACTCTTTTGTTTTGTGTTTTAGACGATCTGTTTTTTTAAAGGTTTTTTTGTGAGTAAATATCCTCTATCGCCAAGAAAATATCGCACGCCGCTGTATCGATCCTGTCAGGCATTACAGCAAGGAGGCATTATTGCCTATCCCACAGAGACCATCTATGGTTTTGGTGTCGATGCTTTTAATCGTTCTGCGCTGCGTGCGCTAAGAGATCTTAAAGGGCGTGCGCAGGCGAAAGGTTTTATCCTTCTTTTGCCTTCATTGAAGACTCTGCCGATGGTGGCAACACAGCCTTACTCAAAAATGGCCAGAAGATTGATGCAGCAGTTCTGGCCTGGACCTTTAACGCTGGTACTTCCTGCTCGTGCGACACTTCCTTTGCTGCTTACCGAGGGTGGTTTAAATCGTAGTCAGCGCTGGGTGGCGGTGCGTTTGATGGCCTCTCCAGCGGTGAAACGTCTAGGAAAATTGTGGCCTAAGCCTCTGGTCTCAACCAGTGCCAATCGTCAGGGCGAGCCGCCGCGTCATGGAGAGGGTGACATTCGTCGTTTGGCGGGCCGTCGTGTTGCTGAGGTGCTGCGTGAGAGTGCCGGTCATCGACGTCTCTTGCATGATCAATCCCAGTCGCTCCCCTCAACGGTGGTCAGGGTTTCCCATAAAAATGAGATAACAATATTGCGTGAGGGGGCGATTTGTCGGGAGGATCTTTTTTTAGCGGCTAGGCGCAATGCAAATTAATCTTTTTTAAAATCGCCCTCAATGACTTTTGGCGATCTGTGATTTGGGGGCGTGTGATCTTGTGTGCTGTTTTTTGATGATTGATTGAAAGTTTGGCTTGAGTTAAAAAAATCTTTATACTCCGATGAAGCGTTTGTTGATGCGGTGTCATGCCTCGAATCGTTTTCTGATCTCTGTTGAAAAGAGAAGTTATCCTTTGAAAAAGGGGTGCGTTTGAGTGCATAATCGGTTATCTTTCCAAAAAGATAGTGACGGAGAACCATTCGGCTGGGTCTAAATACCAGAAGAAATCCAATACCATCGGTGAAAAAGCCTGGCGTGATCAACAGCGCACCAGCGACAATTAACAGAACGCCTTCAATCAGTTCGGCTGCGGGGATTTCTCCGCGTGTGAGTCGATCTTTAAGGGCGAAGACCGTGCGTAGACCTTCTCGTCGGACTAAAAAGGCCCCTAAGGCGGCTGTTGCGAAGACAGCGAGTATGGTTTGGATTGCACCGATATGGCTTCCGACCGCAATCAATAAATACATCTCTACAATAGGAATAACGATAAAAATTAAAAGAAGAAAACGAAACATAAATCCCCCTGGGAATAGGCGCATGTGCGCTGTTTGAGCTATGAGAATAGTTTATCACTCTCCTGGAGAAATCAAAAATTTTGAAAATCTGTTTAACGATTATTTTGTAGATCGTTGAACGAGCGGGAAAAATATGTTAGTCCTTTCTGGAGTCCCGCGTATGGCGCGTTCTGGATGCGTCCGAATGGTCGAGGAATAAAGACGTGAATGAAAACACCTTAGCCAAACGTTATGCCAACGCCTTTGCGGAGCTGGCCGCGGAACGCAACCACCTGGAGAAAGCAGGGGAAGAGCTCAATGCATTCTTGAATGCACTTAAAGAGCTTCCCCCTTTACGTACTCTGTTTGTGAGCCCCACAAGTGCTCAAAAAGATCAGCAGACAGCACTGACCACCATTTTGGAAAGTGCCAGTTTTGCAGAAGTGACACAAAAGTTTCTGCGACTTCTGATCGATAAACGGCGCATGGTTCTTATTGAATCCATTGTGAGTTCATATAACAGGATCGTAGAAGAGCGAAGCGGTCGTCTGTCTGTGTTGGTTCGTACCGCCAGACCGTTGACCAACTCCCACAAGGATCGATTGACAAACAGCCTCAGCCAGAAGACCGGCAAAGAGGTGGTTTTGGAGATTAAGGAAGATCCAACGCTTCTCGGTGGTCTTGTGGTTCGTATAGGCAGCGTAATGATGGATTTTTCCGTCCGCAATCGGTTGAATCGTTTAAAAGAAATCATGAGAGGGTAGGAGCCGATGCAGATCAGCGTCGCAGAAATCAGCGAAATCCTCAAGAAGCAGATCGCGGATTATGGCCAGGAAGCCGAAGTTTCCGAAGTTGGCCAAGTGATCGCCGTCGGTGACGGTATCGCCCGCGTATTTGGTCTTGACAATGTCATGGCCGGTGAAATGGTGCAGTTTGAGGATGGCACCCAGGGCATGGCCCTGAACTTGGAAGAAGACAATGTGGGTATCGTTATCTTTGGTGATGACACCCCCATTAAAGAAGGCGTCACCGTAAAACGGACCGGACGCATCGTGGATGTTCCTGTAGGTAAACCCCTGCTGGGCCGCGTTGTGACAGGTCTGGGTGAGCCCATCGATGGTAAAGGCCCCATTGAGTCGAAAGATCGCCAGATGGTGGAAGTTCAGGCTCCCGGTATTCTGCCCCGTAAATCGGTGAACGAACCCCTGTATACCGGATTGAAAGCGCTGGATGCTCTGGTGCCGATCGGTCGGGGACAACGGGAGTTGATTATTGGTGACCGTCAGACCGGTAAAACCGCTGTCGCCATCGATACCATTATTAACCAAAAACGGACCCATGACACCGACAAGCCGGTCTACTGCTTCTATGTCGCCATTGGACAGAAGCGCTCTACTGTAGCCCAGGTTGTGAATGTTTTAGAAAAGCATGGTGCCATGGAGTACACCACGGTGATCGCAGCAACCGCTTCCGATCCCGCACCTATGCAGTTCTTGGCGCCTTATGGTGGCTGTGCAATGGCGGAATATTTCCGCGATAACGGCATGCACGCGCTGATTGTCTATGATGATCTCTCCAAACAGGCGGTGGCTTATCGTCAGATGTCCCTGATTCTTCGCCGTCCTCCGGGTCGTGAAGCCTATCCTGGTGATATCTTCTATCTCCACTCACGCTTGCTGGAACGCGCCTGTAAATATAACGATGAGCATGGTGGTGGCTCCTTAACAGCACTCCCAGTCATCGAAACCCAGGGTGGTGATGTATCCGCTTATATTCCCACCAATGTGATCTCCATCACCGATGGTCAGATCTTCCTGGAGTCAGAACTCTTCTACGCCGGTATGCGTCCTGCAATCTCTGTGGGTCTCTCGGTATCGCGTGTGGGTGGTTCAGCGCAGGTGAAAGCAACCAAACAGGTGGCGGGTTCGCTCCGTCTGGATCTGGCGCAATATCGTGAGATGGCGGCCTTTGCTCAGTTTGGTTCTGATCTTGACGCCTCAACACAGAAACTGCTCCATCGTGGTGAACGCCTGATGGAACTGCTCAAACAGGCGCAGTATCAGCCGATGTCGATGGCTGAGCAAGCGGTTTCACTGTTTGCTGGAACCAAAGGGCTTCTGGATGATGTCGAAGTCAAAGATGTCAATAAAACGGAATTAGCGATCTTAGATCGTATCCGTGCACAACATAGCGATATCTTGGATGCCATCACCAAAGAAGAGAAGATCTCTCCGGAACTCGAAGAGAAAATGACCGCGGTTCTTAAAGAAATCGTCGCCTCACTGACACAGTAGAGAGGAGGCTGATATGGCGAATCTAAAAGAACTTCGCATCCGAATCCGCTCGGTTAGTAATACCCAGCAAATTACCAAAGCGATGAAAATGGTAGCGGCGGCAAAACTGCGCCGCTCCCAGGATAACGCAATGAACGCCCGTCCCTACAGTGAAGCGATGGGGCGGATGATTCAATCGCTGGGTTCTGTGGGTGGAAGTGATGATGCCAACGCTTCGCCGCTTCTTTACGACCCAGGCCCAAATAGCAAAAAAGTCGAATTGGTGGCTTTCTCTGCGGATCGTGGTCTCTGTGGTGGTTTTAACAGCTCCATTGTTCGTGCCGTGCAAGCAAAAGTGGCCGAGTTGGAGGGCGAAGGGAAAGATTTTACGATCACCTGTGTGGGACGTAAAGCCTATGACGTGCTCAAGCGGCGTTATAGTTCAAAAATCCGTAAATTGCATACCGATATGATGAAGGATCTCACCTTCGAGAAGGCTGAACGAGAGATCGCTCTTGATCTGATGACAGCCCATGAAGAGGGTGTATTCGATACCTGCTATATCGTGTATAATGAATTTCAATCAGCGATGGTCCAGAATCTTACCTGGAAAAAGCTGATTCCTGTATCTTTTGATGAGGACGATGCAGGGCAACAGGATAAAGCGGATCAACTCTCCGGTAGCTACTACTTTGAACCGGAAGAGGATGAAATGCTCGACATCCTGCTGCCAAAAAACCTCACCGTGCAGATCTATCAGGCCCTTGTGGAATCCGACGCCTCCGAACATGGCGCACGGATGACCGCAATGGATAACGCGGTACGTAACGCTGCTGAAATGATCCGCAAACTGCAAATCACCTTTAACCGTACGCGCCAGGCGGCCATTACAACAGAGCTAATGGAAATTATCGGCGGTGCCGAATCTCTGAAAGGCTGATTTTCAACCGAACCCTGGTTCTTAAAGGAACCTAACCGAACGGAGTTTTTTCAATGAGTGAAACGGTAGGACGGGTGGTAACCGTAGTGGGTCCGGTGGTGGACGTACGGTTCGATGGCGAATTGCCAGCCATCCTTAATGCACTGCATCTTGACCGTGAAAATGGTGAGCGTACTGTGCTGGAGGTCTCCCAGCATCTGGGAGAAAATACGGTTCGTACCATCTCCATGCAGAATACAGACGGGATTGTCCGGGGTCAGAAAGTGATCGACACCGGTGCTCCAATCACCATTCCTGTGGGTAACGAAACCCTGGGACGCATCTTAGATGTGGTGGGTAATCCTCAAGATGGTAAGCCTCCTGTAAAGAGCGAAAACAGCCTGCCTATCCATAGGGCCGCACCCTCCTTTGCGGATCAATCCACAGAAGCTGAAATCCTGGAAACCGGGATTAAGGTGGTGGATCTGCTCGCACCTTATGCAAAGGGTGGTAAAATTGGTCTCTTCGGTGGTGCTGGTGTGGGTAAAACCGTGCTCATCATGGAGTTGATCAATAACGTGGCGATGGGTCATGGTGGTTTTTCGGTGTTTGCCGGTGTGGGTGAGCGTACCCGCGAAGGTAATGACCTCTACCACGAAATGATCGAATCCAAAGTGGTCGATCCCGACAGCTTTGAGAATTCAAAGGCCGCACTGGTTTATGGTCAGATGAACGAACCCCCCGGAGCACGGGCCCGTGTGGCTTTGACCGGACTGACCATCGCTGAATACTTCCGCGACTTTGGCGGACAGGATGTGCTGCTCTTCATCGATAACATCTTCCGCTTTACCCAGGCCGGTTCTGAGGTGTCTGCGCTGTTGGGTCGTATCCCCTCAGCGGTGGGTTATCAACCGACACTCTCAACCGATATGGGTGGACTGCAAGAGCGGATTACCACAACACAAAAAGGTTCCATCACCTCGGTGCAGGCGATTTACGTGCCCGCGGACGACTTAACCGACCCCGCGCCCGCAACCGCCTTCTCCCACTTGGATGCAACCACCGTGTTGTCCCGCTCCATTGCTGAGATGGGTATCTACCCTGCGGTGGACCCCCTTGACTCCACATCGCGTATCTTAGATCCGCAGGTGGTTGGTGATGAGCACTATGCTGTAGCACGTCAGGTGCAGGAAGTTCTGCAAACCTATAAGTCGCTCCAGGATATTATCGCCATTCTGGGTATGGACGAACTCTCTGAAGATGACAAAATGGTTGTGGCCCGGGCACGGAAGATTCAACGCTTCCTCTCCCAGTCCTTCCACGTCGCTGAAGCTTTCACCGGCCAGAAAGGTGTCTATGTGCCTCTGAAAGATACTGTCAAAGGCTTTAAGGAGATTGTTGAAGGTAAATACGATCACCTTCCAGAGGCTGCTTTCTACATGGTGGGAACCATTGAAGAGGCAGTCGCTAAAGCCGATACCCTGAAAGAGTAACGAGGTGGCGAATGGCCGTAACCCTTCAACTGGAAATGGTGACTCCAGAGAAACGTGTACTCTCTGAAGAGATCACCACTGTAGCCGTTCCCGGACTTGAAGGCGATTTCGGCGTTCTTCCAGGGCATGCGCCTTTTATCTCAGCAGTACGTGCAGGTGAAGTAACAATCGGAGATGTTGATGGAAAACATTTCGCTGTTTCTGATGGTTATGCTGAAGTCCTGCCCGATCGCGTGACACTGCTTGTTGATCAAGCGGTGGCTGCAGGAGATATTGATCTTGCGAAAGCGAAGAGTGATCGTGAGGATTTGGAAGAAGAGCTGAAAGATCTCGCCTCTAAAGTAGACCAGGAGAGCGCAGAATATAAACTGGTGCGACGGCGTGCAGCATTCGCCCAGGCGCAGGTTTATGTAGCGGAAAAAAATAGTAAAAAGCGGTAGATAAACCGGTTTTTATAGATATGTTGTTGTTAAAAGAGAGATCTCTGTTTGGAGATCTCTCTTTTCTTATGTACCGTATATTATTTCTGGAGTGCTTCGATTCAAAACAAAAATTGATGAAGACGATATCAATATTAGGTACAATATAATCGATATCAGGGATATTAATTGTTATGATATGCGAATAAGTTTCTCTCTTCTTTTGTCTATGTATGGATAGTTCAATGTGCATGAAAGAAACAGACTAGGTATCCACTTAGCTCAAGTCCTATCCATTTAGATCAAGTAGGTTGTCACGGAGAAGACTTTTTTGGATTAGCTACCAGAGTCTGATATGGAGCTGGTTTGGTAATCACAGCTTGCTGAGCAAGCCGATAAAAAAGCATCCCACGGGCCTTAGATTTTCTTCTATTGAATCGAAATGTGAACTCGTCGAGATAGTACTCCAACTGATCCGCCTGCACTGCACCCTGAAGTGTGCCATTTAGCCATCTT
>JBQGBW010000144.1:0-9243 GCA_052043475.1 Magnetococcales bacterium HHB-1 | reverse complement strand
ATCACACCAATCACCATCAGCAGGCCCGTGATCCCTATGAGACCGATCCGATTATCGTTGGTATGCATTTCATAAAAAACAGGGCGATTTGTTTTCGACATGAGTTTTTAACCGGTGATATTAAAATATGCGCGCGCTTTTATAGGTATGGATGGCTTATTTTACGTTGATATTGTCGGTAATTATTATTTTTATATCACTACATATAATGCTTTGTCAACTATTTATTTTTGAGCTTTTTTATGATCATCCTGCATGTTGCTAACTTTTTTCATCTGAAGTTTAAAGGCCCTCATGCATTGACCAATACATCCCGTCGTATCTCTTTGGGGTTGGCGCGTTTGGGGCATCATGTGATCGAGTGTTCGGATCGTGATGTGATCCGTTATCAGAGTTGGGGACTCTTTAAAAGGTGGGGGTATCATCAATGGCAAAAGCAGTTGTTAGAGCGTATGCAGATGGTTCAGCCCGATCAACTCTGGTTGGGTATGGGCGATAGTGTGGCGGTGGAGACTTTAAAAACCATTAAGCAGCGCTATCCTTCTTTAGTGATCGTACTCTACAATGGGGATCAGCGTGGCAAGCCTTTTGCCCATATTGTTGAGAAACTCCCCTCTCTTGATTGGCTGTTTATGACCAGTGGTGGAGAGAATCTGCGTCAATATGTGGCTTTGGGTGGAAAAAATGTCGCTTTTATGCCCAACATGACCGATCCTGCGTTGGATTATGCACCTGATGAGGATAATGATCCATGGCGCTCTGAAGTGATCTTTCCTGGCGGATTGCATGGTGATCCCATACGAGAACAGGTGATCGGCTATCTACTGCAACACCAGGCGCCATTGACGCTCTATCGGGCGAAAGGTCGGCCTACAGTGAGTGGTCGAGACTATTTTCGTGCCATCAGCCAGAGTAAAATTGGTTTAAATATCTCTGCGTTTCTGCAATTTCCAAAATATCTTTCGGATCGTCCGTTTCACTATCTTGGGGTGGGAACATTTACCCTGACTTATCATGTTCCTCAGTTGGAGAAGCTCTTTAAACCAGATGATGAACTGGTGAGTTTTACCGGGGGCGAGGCGTGTCTGGAGAAGATTAACTACTATCTTACGCATGATGAAGCGCGTAAAAAAATAGCCAAAGCAGGCCAACGGGCGGTGCGGCAACGTTTTACGCCTGAGAAAGTTGTTCAAGATATGCTGCTCACAATCGATGATCATGCGTCGGATCATCCTTGGAGTGAGTGTTATCACGGTTCATAGAAATGGAGTTCTTATTGAATGTCTCTCTCTCCTGATGCCACGGATTTTCCTGCACGAGTGCTTCTGATTCGTTTAACCGCACTGGGGGATCTGATTGAATGCACCCGTTTTGTGCGTGGCTTAAAGTTGATCTGGCCCCAGGCACAGTTAGAGCTGTTAACCAGCCCTATGGGGGGTGAGCTTTTTTCAGACTCTCCCTACTTTACTCAGATCCATCTCTGGGATCGTCATGGGTCGATGTGGCAGAAGTTAAAGCAGATGAAAACCTTAAAACAGCAGCGTTGGCCGGTGATCTTTGATCTGCACTCCAATCGGGTTACAGGACTCCTGATGCAGCAACTTGAGGCTGAAAAAAAGGTGCGTGTCGGTCGTGGTCCTCTTTTTCAGACGTTGTTTAAAAACCTTCCTCTGTTGCCTAAGCCCACACCTTATTCACTGCGTCATATGGTGGAGAAGAGTGGCTTTAAATTAAGCAATCGACAGGAGCGCATTCTCCATGATCTAAAACCCGCCCTGCCGGTCTCTTATGATGCCCGTCTTAAAAGTGAGGTTTATCTTCGCAAACAGGGGTGGGATGGCGAGAAGTCTGTGATTCTTTTGGCTCCTGGCTCCAGTGCGCAGTGGCCAAGTAAACGGTGGCCGATTGAGTCATTTATTGCTTTGAGTCACGCTTTGATTGAGCGTGGTATGCAACCGGTTTTTGTTGGTAGCACTGACGAGAAAAAGTTGCTGGATTCGGTGCGTGAATCTTTAAACAATGCGGTACTTGATCTTATGGGAGAGACCTCGCTCTCCGAGTTGGCGGCTCTCTCCACACTCGCGCGTTGGTCGATTACCAATGATAGCGGTCCCATGCACGTGGCCGCGGCGGTAGGAACGCCTACCATTGCGCTTTTTGGTGCCACCGATTTTCAGCGTCATGGTCCTCAAACGCTCTATGGTGAACAGCACCATGCGCTCTCTGCAAGGCTCGATTGTTCTCCCTGTCATGAAAAGATCTGTCCCCTATCCACGTTAGCCTGTATGGATAAGATCTCTGTGGAGCAGGTGTTGAGGGTTATGTTTTAATGTATTGGCCGTTTCATGAAGAAATAAGCGCTTTTATGTAGGGCGTAGTGAAAAATCAAGTAATAACAAATTCCAGTAACGTTCTTTCTGTAGTTCTAAACAGATAAAAAGCAAATTATCGATGTTTTCTATAATTGCATCTTATTTTGCAATTTGCATGAATAAAATAAAGATGAGATTTTATCTATACTTAAATAGAAATTTTAATAAACTCAATGGTATGGGGGCATGAAAGAAAAGTTGGCATGTTGTTTCCAATATTGAAATCAGTGACATCATGTTTTGTTTGATTTGCGGAGCCTGTTATGCGTTATACTCTATCTTTTATGCCGTGGATTAAAAACAGAGTATTGGACAGAACTTCTGTACCAATTTCTCATGCTCATCAGATCATTGAAGAAGAGGAGGTGCATGATTCTGCAATCATTCATTCTATTTTTCAAGAAGCACAACAGAAGGCAAGGGAGGTTAAACTCACTTTTGCAGACGAGGAAAATTCTTTTATTGCTCATATGGTTGCGGATGAAGGTAAATCTTCACATCAACAGACCGTATCGGTGGGCGTTTTAAAACCCGCTTTGGGTAATCTTAAAATGGTGACCCATAAGCAGGTAGAAATTCAATTTGAAACCGCGCACCATCTCTGTAGTGCAACGGTCGATGTTCTTTACCGCCATGCTTCAGGGTTTCATGTGTTGCAATTACCTGAAGTGATGGCTTTAAAAGCACAAAAGAGACGCCACTTTCGCGTTCGGATTGATGAAGGACTCCTTGGTCAGGTGGAAATTATCCGTCCTTCAGGGGTTAGTTTTACTGGTGAGTTACTCGATATCAGTGTCAGTGGTTTTTCATTTTGCAGTATACATGAAATTCCAGAACTCTTTGATGGCGCTAAAATTGAGCTGTTAATCAAGAGTACTGGTTTTCCTGGTCGTGATCTCTGTGCGCATATATTGACCGCCACCGAATGCCCTTTAGGGAAACAGGGGGTGAACTGTTATCGGGCCAAATTTGCTCTGGATAACGCACAGCAGCAACGTATGGTTGAACAGTTTGTTGCAAATATCCAGCGTACACAGATTAAAAAACGACGCTGTTTTCATTGAGTTATTCTCTTTTGATCAGGCAACTCCTTTTCTGGGTGAGGAAAGATTATGACGGTTTCTAAAATGGTATGGTTACTTCTAGATAGTCGCGGTGCGGGTGGTATTGAAACCCATATCTATCATCTGGCGGTGGCCTTGAAAGAGCGTGGTATCCCTGTGCGGGTCTATTTTTTTCAGGATTACGGCCCCCATCCATTAATAACCGCGCTACAACAGAAAAATATCCCAGTGAATCATTTTTTTGGCTCAATACGCAATATGAGTAAGCGTTTGCAGAGCGGTCGTCCGCAGTTGATTCACTGTCACGGCTATAAAATGTCCATTTTAGGTCGGATTCTAGGGACAAGATGCTCCATTCCTGTGGTCTCTACCTTTCATAATGGAGATATGGGCTCTGGTTTTGTGCGTCTTTATACTATGCTGGATCGTTTGACAGCTTTTCTTTCCCATAACATTACAGTCTTTGATCAATCCTTGTTGGGGGGATTGATCAAAACAAAACGCATTGCCAACTTTCTTCCCTTACCATCATTTAATCAAAAACATGTGATTGGCAGGCAGGTCGCTTTTGTGGGTCGGTTGAGTGCAGAAAAGGGACCGAAGCACTTTTGCCAGCTTGCGACAAGAGAGCCAAGTTTAAGCTGGTCTCTTTTTGGTGATGGACCGTTGCGGTCATCACTGGAATCACAATATGGTCAGCAGGTTCAATTCTATGGTATGGTGGATGACATGAGGAGATATTGGTCTAAGCTGGATCTTCTGGTCATCACATCGAAAAGGGAGGGGCTTCCTTTGGTGGCTTTAGAGGCGATGTCCCATGGTATACCGGTGATTGCTTTTGCGGTGGGGGGATTAAAGCGGCTTATTGTTCATGGTTGTAATGGATTCTTAGTCCCTGAGGGGAATCAGGAGGCGTTATATGATGCACTGCAACGGTGGCAAAAACGCTCTGAGGATCAAAAACAGTTGATGCGCCGGTGGGCACGCCAGACCATTATTGATCATTATACACCCGATGTGGTAGTGCCTAAGATTGAGCAGGTCTATCGTTATGCGGTTTCTGGTGCCTGAGATCTTTCCAGAATGAGCAGCGTGATATCGTCTGCGATCCTTTCCTGACACAATAACATGATATTTTGAGCCACTGTAAGCAGTGGCTCTTTTTGTTGATCCAGCAGAAGATCGATCACTTTTTGGCGGTGTTGAGCCAGATTATTTTTATCGCGTGGTGTGATCTCAAACAGGCCATCGGTATAGAGCAAAAGCCGTTCGCCAATTTTAAGCGGCAGGGTGATCTGTTTATAGTCGGCATTGGCAATGAGTCCAGGGAGTGTGCCAGAGAGTGAAAGTTCATGACAACCTGTCTTAGTGATATGTAGGGGAGGGGGATGGCCTGCGGATGCTAGTATTACCTGGCCATTTTGCTGGAGTTGAACGGCTTGGGTTGTGACCAGGGTGGCGCCTAACAGATGATCATGAAAGAGTGCTTGAGAAAAATGTTGCAGGAGTGTTTTAGGGTAGGATTGATCGTTGAGGCCGCGAAGCAGACCTGAGAGGTAGCCGGCGTGGAGATGACTGAAAAACTTTGCCTGTTCATCATGACCCATCACATCGCCTAAAATCAGGAGAGGGGATTTGTTGGAAGATTTATCGGCTGTGTGATAAAAAAAATCGCCACCACCGGCGGCATAGGATTGGCTTTGAATCACCATATTAAAACCATGCCGTTGTTCTGGTAGGGGGGTGATGAGATTATTACGGATCTGGTGGTCTAAGCGGTTACCAAACTGTTGCTTTAAAAAATGGACGCGCTGCAATACACGCCGGATTATTTTGAGTAACGGGGCTTTATCGATGGGTTTGATCAGATAATCATCGATGCCTAAAGCGGTTGCGCGCTCTTCTAATTGGAACTTTTTTTGTCCGGTGAGAAAAATAAAGGGGATGGTGGCGGTTCGGGGTGTTTTAGAGAGATGATGGCGCAAGGTTAAGCCATCCATCTCGGGCATCTCGATATCGGATAGAATGAGATCGACAGATTTTCTCTTAAGATGTTGTAACGCGGCTTTGCCATGGATTACATGATCCACATGATACTGCTCCTCAAGATAGAGGCCCAAAACCGCCGCGAGTGCATTGTCATCTTCTACTAAAAGAATCGATTTTTTTGGCGGTGTCTCTTGATATTCATGGCGCAAGATAAAACGGTTATAGGGATAATCTGCCGATTTTGGCTGATAATGGAAATTAGGAAACATATTGCAGACAAGGGTCAGTCCCATACCGTTCTCAAGCAGAGGTGCGGTTTCCATGATCGCTTTTTTTTCTGTTAATATCTCTTCAAGCTTGGTGATCGCACCACCATTATCGGCAATCTCCAGTTGCCAATGATCTGATGTACGCATAAAAGTCAGTTCGATCTGTGTGGCGGTTGGCGTGGCATGTTCGATGCTGTTGGTGGCCAGTTCAGAGATTGCAAGTAGAAAGTTGTTTTTCAGTGCATTATCCAGGGCGATCTTCTGGGCAACCTGCTCAAAGAGATGGCGTAGGAGACGTACCGATTGCAGTTCAGCGGGGCGTTGGACCTTAAGAAAAACCTGTTGCATTGTATTATCTTACCCCTCTTGTGCTTAAAAAAGTTCAGACAGGAACGGTTAAGAGTGCAGAACGACGAATGCGACTTCTGAGTTTTTGCATCAATTTTGGCAGCCAGCGATCAAAACGGTGGGTCTCTCGGCAGAGTTCATCCGCTAAACTGGGATTAAAACGGTCATTAAAAACGGTACCCACCAGACGGGCGCCTGCATCACTCAACTTTTGGGTGGCTGTTTGAACCGAAACTGTTGAGGTGACACCAGCCAGAACAATCAATAAAGTGCCTTCACAGTGGCTACTTACCGTCTCCGTAGGAATGTTGGCATGATTGATACTGTTAATTGCAGAAGTATCAAACACAATGGCATCAAACTCCTGTTGCCATGCAGAGATTGTTTCGGTCAGCACACTGTTTTCCCGTAAACGAAGAGCAACCTGCGGGCTTTTAGGTGCCGGTAGTAACGCCAGTTTGCGTTCTGGATGGCGGATAATTGCGGTTTGCAGCAGGTTATTTTCTTCAACATCTTGAGGTTGAGGCGTTGTTTTTTGCTCAATGGAAAGCCTGTTTTTCTCTTGAGTATTCTCTTGCAGAAGAGGATGAGAGGGAGGCGATTGATAGCCTTCACCAATATGTTGCGCAACAGAGGGCGCTTTGCGATTAAAATCAACCAGAAGTACCGAGTAACCCGCTTGCTCATGGCGCCTTACTAAGGCATGAGCCAGGGAGGAGACCCCCTCTTCGGGCTCTGAGGAGGTGACTGCCAATGTACGCATACCACTGCCCAGGGTTTGGCTATAGATATTTTCCAGCTCAATGTAATGGATTGGGAAAGGGGTCATTGTGCAAAAGCTCCTGAAATCAGAAGGGCAAATGAGAAGATGGATACAGTATCCCGCATGATAAGCATAAAGCGGTTCCAGTAACTTTTAGACTGGTCGGGAATAAAAACCGTATCACCCGCCCTTAAAGCGGGAAGTTGGTCAAAGTTGGGTGACTCTACAAACGCTGCCAGATCAAAGCTGTGCGAACGGTCCTTATGGGTGGAGCGGTTGATGATGATAATATTCTCAAGATAAGCCGTCGCTGTGGTTCCTCCGGCGGTAGCGAGAAGATCAAGAATGGACATCTCATCATGAAAACGGTAACGGCCTGGTTTATTGATCGCACCCAGAATACGCACGGTCTGTCCTGGCATATCATCAAGCCAGTTACGATCTCTTTCGGGGACAAAAATGACATCACCCGGAAGCACATGAGGAAGCAGCGACTCATCGCCTTTTTGAAAATAGAGTGCCAGATCCACCGGACTGACACGGGCGTGAGGACGGTTTCTATGGGTGACGCGAATGTTATGAAGATCCGCTGAAGGCCGGGGACCGTTGGCGGCGGCTAAGATATCGAGAAAATCCATTGATGTATTAAACATGTAACGTCCTGGAGAGCTTACAGCACCCATGATATAGATGGAGTTCTCAGCCGGTTGGCGAATCCACTGCGCCTTATTATCTGAGGGGTCTTGAGGCAGCTCAGGAATCACAATCTGATAACCGGCATGCAGTTTAGGGAGTCGATTAAGATCGCCGCCTTTTTCTAAAAATTGATTAAGATCAAAGAGAATCACATGGGCGGTTTCATTCTCCTCTTTGGTGAGAATTTGTAGATTGGCAATATCGGCGCGTGCAGTGGGACCGCCTGCATGGGCGAGAAGATCTAAGAGTGACATCTCATCGGACCACTCATAACGGCCTGGCCTGTAGACGGCACCAATGACACCAATGGCGCGTGATGGGGGCACTTTGAGCCAGGATTTTGCATTAAAATCAATCTTCTCAGGCACAAAGATCGCATCCCCAGGATAGATCTTTGGTAGTTGTGTTTTTTGATCACCTTCGGTATAAGCGGTGAGATCAAAGGGTCTTACAGAGCCATCACTGCTTAAAATACGAATACGTCTTGTCTCAGCAAAGCGGGAAGGTCCACCGGCATTGGCTAAGATATCCATAAAGGTGGCGCCATCTTTCCCCTCATAGGCGCCTGGTTTAAACACCTCACCCATCACATAAACCGTTGAAGCGCCTGCTTTAATTTCGATCACCTCTTTAGGGACAAAAATGGTTGCTCCCGGTGAAATTTTGGGCAGGAGTTTGGGATCGCCTTGATCAAGATAAGCTTTAAGATCGAAGGTTTGCGGGGTATCGTGGTTAATCAGTCGGATTTGCTCAACACCGGCATAGCGGGTGACCCCTCCGGCGCGCATCAGCATATCGACAATGGTGTAGTTGGGTTTGAATGAAAAACTGCCTGGATTTTTAACCTCCCCAAAAACTTTGATTGCGCTGCGATCTTCTCCTGCATCGCCACCAGCCACCAGTGTTTGGGCATCAAACTCAATCTGCACGTTACCAATCAGAGGGGAGGCAGGGACGAATACGGTATCCAGTGACTTTAGTGGGGGGAGTTCAGAAGGGTCTCCTGTATCTAAGTAACGTTTATAGTTAAAGGTTAAGGAGTGATTTAAGCGGCGGCGCTGTATGCGATCCAGTTGCGCACCGGGTTTCAGTCCGCCAGCCTCCTCCAGAGCCATTTGAACATTACCTTGAGCGGGCAGATCATAGGCGCCTGGCTTTTTAACATAACCTAAGACAGTAATCAGGATGCGCCGCTCCTGGATAAAGAGCTTAAAACGGTTGAGATCACGAAAAATACGGCTGAGTTTCTGTTTAACGCGCTTTTGTGCAACCGAGACTGTTTGATTAGCCACTTTAAACTCACCCACCTCAGGCAGGCGTATCTTTCCTTGGCTATCGATGGCAAACACCTTATTTAGGCTCTCTTCACCCGGTAAGGCAATAAAGAGACGATCACCGGGCTGTAGTATCATCTGGTTATTGCTCCAGGCGGAATGAGGGAGTGAGAGCAAGAGTATCCATAGTAGAGTCGTGGGGATGTTTTTTCATAGGTGTGGAGAGAAAAAGCGCGGTGCGGTGTTCATGGTGGTGTGGCGGGTGTGAAGGGTTTCTGTGTTAGATCACGATCCCAACGACGTAAGGGGATGTTTGCGGCGGGGGTGGTTTTTTTAGAATCGTTGTGATGCATGATAATCTCCACACGACGGTTATTCAGATGATCAACGGGGTGATTTCCGGTTGCACGCGGTTTATCCTCTCCTTGAGCGATAATTTTAAGGCGTGAAGGATCAATGTTAGAGGCG
>JBQGBW010000143.1:0-9378 GCA_052043475.1 Magnetococcales bacterium HHB-1 | reverse complement strand
TTCCAGTGAATCAGATAGATATGGGTCAGATTTTTGGGAACGATATATTCGGTTAATGAGGTAAAAAAGCGTGAAGTAGGACGACTGGTAGAACGCTTCATGTTAAAAAACGGTTACTCTTTTTGATCAAAGGGAGGATTGCGCTCAACATAAGCACGAAGATGAAGGTCTCTTAACCACTGTTGATAGCGCGCTTTCAGTTTACTCTCACTGAGACGATTTTTAAGCTCCTCTTTCATCGCTTCAAAGGAGGCGGCATCCACTTTTTTATGATCCTCCACCAAAATAAGATGAAGCCCATAACGACTGCGTACGGGTTGACTGATATTGTTTAGCGGCATGGCAAAGGCGGCTTTCTCAAAAGCGGGCACGGTTGTACCGCGTTTAAGCCAGCCGAGATCGCCCCCTTTTTCAGCCGATCCTTTATCATCTGAATATTTTTTTGCCAATTCAGCAAAATTACTAAAATCGGGCTCGATCTGAGCGAACACTTCACGCATCCGATTGATCGCATCCTCAAGCTGACTTTTTGAGGCGGTTGGTGCAAGTTTAACCAGAATATGACGCGCCTTGATATGGGTAACCAGTTGTTTTGAAGTCTGCTCTTCCTCTTCCTGCTTACGGTCGGTGATCTTTAGAATCTGAAAATTATTGCGTGTACGAATGGGATCAGATATCTGACCTTTTTTCAGTGTAAAGGCTACCTGCTCCAGTTCTGAGAGCAACTCGCCACGTTTAAACCAGCCCAACTCCCCCCCTTGCAGTGCAGATGGATCTTGAGAATACTGGCCAGCAATGGCGGCAAACGAAGCCCCCGCACGAAGCTGTTTTGCGAGATTTTCAGCGGTAATTTTGATCTGTTTAATCTTGGTAGGCGTGGCATCGCGGGGAATAGCAAGGAGAATATTGTGCAGTAGAATCGACTCTGTGGTTTGGGTGCTGCTACTCTTTTTCTCTCTATTAAGGCGCTTATAGAGTGCGCGCAGTTCATCATCGGAGACATGAATCAGGGGGCGGATCACCCGTTGCATAATACGGCTCTGAATCAACTTCTCACGAAGTTCATCTTTATATCGATCCAGATCAATCCCCTGTTGCTGTAGCGCCTGGGGGAGCGTACCGACAGAAAGGCCATTAGACTGTTCAACCTTGGCCATCACGCCTTCCAAGTCCTGTTCAGTGATGGTAATTTTAAGCGATTGTGCGGTTTGATCACGCAACATGCGCATAATCAGCACATCTAAGGCTTTATTTTGTATGCGTTGGGGATCGAATGCAGAACCACTGCTACGAAGACGGTTTAACAGAGGGGCGGCAAACTGCTCCAGATCCGATTGGGTAATAATTTGCGGGTCGATCTCTTGATCTGGCGCTAAGGGTTGGGCTTTAACAACCGCTGCAATGCGATCAATAACCTCTTCAGCGCGTACTGAAGGGCATGAGATAAAAACGATAAAGAGCAGTAGGAGACGCAAGAGACCAGACATACCGTGCAACCATTTTTATTGTAAAATATTAACGATAAATTGAAGCGATTCAGCGTTTATGGCTCATTAAGAACTGAAACCATAGCCACCTAAGCCACGCAATGAAATATAGAGACCGATCCAGCTTCCGCCATGTTGGTCTGTTTTTGCGGAGAGGTTACGTCCACCACTCAATTTAATGCTCCAGCAGTCGTGATCATAGGTGACATCCGCGCGCCAGCTTTTCATATCATTATCTTCAAAGGAGTAGTCAAGACGCTGCTCCCAACGCCAGTTGTCTGCAACATGCCATGAGGTGCGTAACAGGGCATCTTTAGTGATCTCCGTGCTGGCTTCGGGACGACGAATATGATACCCCACCTGTAGATAATCATCCTCAGAGCCTGGCTCTCTTTTTTTGCGGTTACGATAGAGCGTTGCAGTACTATCCAACGTACGCAGCACACCACGATGAGGGTCGAAGCGTGATGCAGAGGAGATTTTCCAGGTATTCGAGGGCCGCAGATCCACACTGGAGACAATATCCGAGAGGCTATGGTCGTTTTGATACTCCTGATGACCTGAGGGCGCCCAGCGCTGACCAATCGTAAAAGTCAGCCACTCCTGATTTTCATCATTATTCAGACTGATCCAGCGGCTTGTGAGACCATAACTGATCCAGTGACCGGTACTGATGCGATCCACACCCTGGTAGAGATTATCGGAGAAGAGATTGCGGGTAGAGAGATCCAGCAGTGAAGCGTCATAGTTTGGCAGGGGCCCCTGATTTGAGGCCGCATTAACCACATATTGAATGGTAGGCTCAATGGTATGCTTGAACGGCGTGTCTGTTTTATCACGTCCCTCATAGCGCTTCTGGAGTTTACCATCCATGCGGATCTGGAACATGGAGGCTTCACGATGAAGCGTGTCGTCGTCAGAGTTTCCTCTTTTTGAGGGATTTCCATGAATCAGATAAGCGGTTTCACGCAGGCGACCACTCAGATGCAGCCGACCAAAATAGGTTGGGCGTTGGTAGGATAGCGTGGGAGCAATATCAATGCGTTGAGTAGAATCACCGTTGAGTTGATAGAAATTATCAAACTGCACCGCATTATAGAGGCGACTGTTATCGATCCATCCAGGGCGACTATTGGTCCAGAAGATATAAGGAAGCTGTTGAATGGTCTCCTGATCATTCTGTTCAGTGAGATCTTGATGCCACAAAACCCCTGCACGCAGTTCAGAGAAACCATCAGGTTTTCCCCAAAGCCTGCGTAGCGTGAGTGAGGAGTCCAGGCGCCGATCTGAGCTTTCAATCAGATTTTGGGAGAAGTCATTGATATAATCACGGCTTTTACTTCCCTTCAAGTGGGCACGCAACTGCCAGGGACCAAGTTCCTGATTATGATCCCAAAGTGCAATACCGCGCAGCGTATTCTCCTGCGTATCCTGGATGGCATGGATCTCAAAATGACCATCAAAGTGGGGCTCTAAGTAACGAAACTGCGCTTTCCCCATAACCCCCCGTTTGGTGGTGGGGTGAAAAGTAAGGGTGGCATCGCGGTTTGCAGCAATATTCCAGTAGTAGGGAAAGTCGCCTTCAACGCCTGCGGCACTACTGATACGCAATACCGGCATGAGCATACCACTTTTTCTGACCGGCTCTAAGGGGTGGCGCCAGAAGGGCGTATAGAGTACAGGCACATCACCAAGATAGAGTTTTGTGTTTTTTGCAACAACACTATTCGCCTCACGATCAATATCGATATGATCTGAAACAATATGCCAGGGAGGGTCTTCGCAGTCACAGTTGGTAAAAGAAGCGTTATGCAGGGTGAACTTCTCTTGGCTGTGAATATCAATCTTTTCTGCGGTGGCCTTTCCGCCGGGCCCTGAGAGATCGGCGGAGGTATGGCCAAGTGTGCCCATTTTTTGTGAGAGATTCAGGCGCACCCCCTTGGTGGAGAACTGATGCTGATCATAGGTGACATCCACCTGACCTGGCGCTTCAATATCCTGGCTGTTGATATCGAAAATGGCCTTCTCCGCTTTCAAGGTGATCGCAGGGCCTTGGGTGATATGCACTTTTCCAGAGGCATGAATGGTATTGGTTAAACCATTATGCTCCAGTTGGTCGGCTTCAATATCAACAGGAATCTGTGTCGCCAACGCGCTGTTTTTATTATCAATGATGTGGCGCAAATCCGTAGTCATCGTCTGATCAGTGTGTGATGCCTCAGCGGTAATATGATCACTGATCGGGCGATCCTCTATGGTTAAATTTTCCGCAATACCACGACCTGCAGCCTGAAATGCATACTCATCAATGGTGGGAAAATCGTTATCCAAAGGGGGCGTGTTGGGCGCATGCAGCATCGCTTTTGATCGATAGCTTTTCAGGTGGCGATCTATGCGCAGTGTGGATGCGGTATGGATCTCTTTATAAACACGTTTAGGCGTGACCTGGGGTAGCGGTGGTGAACCCTTCCCATAACGGGCGTACAGCTTTTTTTGTGATACGCTTTTTTTGGTTTGCCACAAACCTCTGGTCTGGCGTTTTGATTGACGCCGCAGAGGTTCCGCCTTGGGATAAGGAGCGTACTGTTGAGAAACCTTGGGAGAATCATTCTGGGTAGAGAGCGTTCTGGCTTGCGCGGGTTCGGCTGCTGCCAGAACGAGCACCTGTTCAATCTGCTGGATCTCTTCGAGTACACTATGATCAATAAGTTGAGGATTGATCACGGAAGAGGAAGGACGATATTTTTTAGGATCAAGATCGAGGTGCTCTATGAGTTGCTGAGATAACTTTTTTTGAGCGGGACGCGTTGTACGCTTATTCTGTATCTGTTGGCGACTATTGGCCCAGGAGAAGAGCGGCGGTCCTGCCAGGGAGAGGGCGACACAGATCGCAAGGAGAGTTCCGGGTTTTCCTGGAGGGCGGCTATAGTGTTCATCAATTAATTTTATTTTCTGAGCAGATAGATCCATTGTTGTCCTTCCAGAATATCAATCGCGTTCCTTAAAGATTTACAAAGAGAAATCTCTCCAGTCGCTGAACGGATGACTGGATTAAAAATACTTGTTTTTAAATGGTTCGTAAAAAAGGCACATAAACTAAAGGTATTTTTCCTGGTGTTTTTATGCCTTGCGATTGATTTTTTTTCATCATCGCTTATTTATGCTGCTACAATAGATGGATTTATAAAAAAATTCAATAGTTCTTTGCATAAAAAGCGTAACCTTTTTATCTACACGATCACTCTAAAATCGCACAATAGAGATTTAACACCATGTTTTTATTTTAAAAGTATGATTATTTAAAGTGTGACTGATTTAAGCGACTGTGTGTTTTTTTTGAAGATCTGTTGTGACTTTAATGTCGCATGCTAGATCTCTTTGTAAGAAGAGAAATGGCGTTGCGCAATAGCAATCAGGGAGAGTGAGCCGGTAATGAGAAGAATATCCTGAGGTTGGGCCTCTGTTTGTACGGTCTTAAAAATATGTTGAGGATCTGCATGAAACCGTATTTTGGTTGAGGCAAAATGTTGGATTTGGTTTTGCCACTCTTGATGCGAAAGTGTACGATGAATATGGCTGGATACATGGGTGATCCAAAGGGTTTGTGAGATGGTGAGCAGTGGTGCGATCATCTTTTTAATCTCTTTATCGCGGAAGGCGGTAAAGATGGTATGAATGGTGCGGTCTGGATAATCTTTTTTAAGCTGCGCTACAATGGTGTGTATGGCTTGAGGGTTGTGTGCGCCATCTAAGATAATCGTATTTGTGTTATAAGTAAATTTTTGTAAGCGACCAGGCCATATGGTTTTGATTAAACCTTGCTCTATCTGTTGGTCTGAGATTGACCAGCCTTTTTTTTGAAGATGACGTACTGCGGCGATTGCCAGGGCGGCGTTACGGTATTGATGCTGACCTTTAAGGGCGGGTGTGGGAAGTGTGAGCGTACCGTATTGATCTTGATAATGCCATATGGTGCTGTTCTCAATTTGAAAATGGAAATCCTTACCTAAAATTTTTAAGGGAGCGTTTTTTTTCAAAGCGGCTTTTTTGAGTACAGGGATCGCTTCATCATGGTTGGGTGCTGCAAAAACCGGAATGCCCTCTTTAATGATTCCTGCTTTCTCTTGCGTAATCTCTGGAATGGTTGAACCTAAGTATTGGGTGTGATCCATGCCAATGTTTGTGATCAAGGCGAGTTCGGATTGGATCACATTGGTGGCATCCATGGCGCCGCCAAAACCGGTTTCGAAAAGAAGAGGATAACGATGCGGTGGCTTAGACGTGGTGTTTTTTTTTTGTGAAAAATAGAGTAGTGCGGCGGCAGTGGTAAGTTCAAAAAACGTGGTCGGCTTATTCTGGTTGGTTTTGATGACCAGGCGAAGATATTTTAGTAGATCGATATCCGATATCGGTTGATCATTCCAGAGGAAACGTTCATTAAATTGGTGCAGATGTGGTGAGATAAAACAGCCGACAGGATAGTCGGCCTGACGTAAAATGGTATTGAGAAAAGCGACCACAGACCCCTTACCATTGGTTCCGGCGATATGCACATAAAAAGGGGATGGCGTTTTCTTAGAGGATAAAATATGGGGATTATCAAGCTTCTCAAGCAATATCTCGATCCGCTCCAGACCTAAAACAATCAGGTGGGGCGGATATTTTTTGTAAACCTCCTCACGTAAAATTTGTTGAATTTTTGTTGATATTGCAGAAGCGTGATTCATTGAGGATGCTCGTTAACAGGTTTTGGTGTGCATCTGTTTGAGACACTGGGCCAGTGATTTTGTCGAGTGGAGTTTATCAACCCAATCTGGATCTTGATGATCGAGTTGGCAGTGCAGCCATTTTCCCACAACATGATACTTTAGTGAGTGGTTTTTCCACGTGGCCGGATCAATGAGGTTTTTCTTCAGTTTTTTAAGTTTAATTTTTTTGTGGCCGATCATGCGGCGCAACTCTTTATTTTTCAGCTTAACTTTTTTAGCCATGGTTGTGCCTTTATCGATTAAACAGGAGAGGGTAGAGCCGGGGGAGATTGTGGTGGCGCATTGGGAACGGCAAGGGCTGCATCTGGAGAAGGCATGGGTTTGATTTGTGTAAAGATACCCATCAGATTCGCCAGCGTATCACGAAGATCTTTGCGGTGACAGATCTGATCCACCATACCATGTTCCAGCAGATATTCGCTACGTTGGAACCCTGGCGGCAGTTTTTCACGCACGGTCTGCTCAATGACACGGGGACCTGCAAAGCAGATTAAGGCGTTCGGTTCAGCAAGAATCACATCGCCCTGCATGGCAAAGGAGGCGGTAACACCACCTGTGGTGGGATCGGTGAGTACAGAGATGAAAGGGAGACGAGCCTCATGCAATTTGGCGATGGCCGCAGAAGTTTTTGCCATCTGCATTAAAGAGAGAATCCCCTCCTGCATGCGCGCACCACCAGATGCGGGAATAACAACATAACCGCATTTGGCTTTGACGGCCGCCAGCGCACCATGGGCGACTTTCGCACCAACAACAGAGCCCATAGAGCCCCCTAGAAATTTAAATTCAAAGGCGGCAACAATGGTTGGGATGCCTTTAATGGTCCCCTTAAAGACTCTTACGGCATCGTTGGCATCGGCGCGTTTTTGTGCCGCCTTAATACGGTCACGGTAACGCTTAAGATCTTTAAACTTTAAGGGATCGGTGGGATAAAGTTTAGGAAAAAGCTCGGTACGATGATCGGGATCGAGTATGGAATTAATGCGTTGAAAACTGTCTAAGCGAAAGTGATGCTGGCAGTGGGGGCAGACATTGAGATTGCGCTCAAGTTCCATATGAAAAAGCGCCTGATTACAGACAGGACACTTGATCCATAACCCTTCCGGCGTATTGCTGCGCTTTCGGGTATCTTTAATTTTTGGTTTAATGATGCGGGCAATCCAGTTCATGGTGGAGCCATTACTCATGGCACTTCTCCGAAATCATAGCGCAGGCGTTAGGGGTTGATAGGGATTAGAGATAAATTATAACGTCTGATGCACATGGGTGACAAATTGTTTAATCTTTTTGGCATCTTTAATCCCCGGTCTTTTTTCAACACCACTGGAGACATCGACCGCCCAGGGTTGAACACGATCAATCGCCTGACGTACATTCTCCGGGGTAAGTCCACCGGCTAAAATGATCGCTTGTTTTAAGGGTGTTTTTTGTAGCAGTGTCCAATCGAACCGCTCTCCAGTGCCACCGTAGCGCCCATCGGTGACCCTGGCATCTAAGAGAATGGAGGATAGAGAATAGTTTTTACAAAGGGCAAGATCTTCGGCACTCTGAACACGAATCGCTTTAATGATCTGTCCAGGAAAGTTATTGAGGTGATCTTTGAGTTGTTGGCAATATTCAGGAGACTCATCACCATGGAGTTGTATGGTGTCGATCTGACTCATTTTGATGTTTTGTTCAATCTCTGTAAAGGAGGCGTTGACAAAGAGCCCCACCCGACTGACAAAAGGAGGAATCTGTTGAATCAGTGGTGCCGCCGCCTCAGCGGTTATCGCGCGGGGTGAGGGCGGATAGAAGACAAAACCTAAAGCGCTAACGCCTGCCTGGAGCGCATTTTTAAGATCTTTATCCCGGGTGATCCCACAGACTTTAATATGCGGAGGAGAGATGTTCATGGGTTTTAAGTTTGAATTAAATGGCTTCGATAAAGCTTTGGAGTGCGGTTCCTGGATCATCCGAACGCATAAAGCGCTCACCAATCAGAAAACTATGGATCTCTGCCTGTTGCAGTTGATGGATATGCTGAACCGTATGGATACCGCTTTCAGCGATCACTAAACGGTCGCTTTGGCATTTCTTACTAAGTGTGATGCTGGTATTTAAATCTGTGGAGAAGGTGTGCAGATTGCGGTTATTGATACCAATCAGAGGAGTTTGCAGGAGATGCGCCTGTTCAACCTCCTCCTGGGTATGGGTCTCAACCAGTACATCCAGTCCAACCTCTAAAGCGGTGGCCTCCAACTCCTGGGCCTGGGTTTGAGAGAGCATCGCCATAATCAAAAGAATGGCATCCGCGCCTAAGAGTCGGGCTTCAAGCACCTGATAGGGTGAAAAGAGAAAATCTTTACGCAGCAGAGGAAGATCGCACTGCTGGCGAATCTCTGTAAGAAAAAGATCACTGCCCTGAAAATAGCTTTCATCGGTAAGACAGGAGATACAGGTGGCGCCTGCACTCTGGTAACTCTTCGCAATGGCTGCGGCATGCATGCTTCCCTCATAGATACGGCCTTTGGAGGGAGAGGCAAATTTAACTTCAGCAATAATTGCGGGCTGTTTTGTCTCAGCGCTTCTTTTAAGTTGCCTGGCGAATCCTTTTGGATTGGCCATATAGAGGATCTGATCGAGAAGTTCGGACTCCGAGCGCTGCTGTTTGCGCTGCTTCACTTCCTCTTTTTTGGTGGCAAAAATACGATCAAGCACAGTATCAGCGTGGGACATAAATCTGGATTCCTGCTTATGATAGAGAGGGAATGATATCGATTAAGGGGTGACCTGGGAGCCTTCAATCAGTGCTTGAAGCCGCTGTTTGGCGCGTCCACTGCTTAAGGCGTATTCCGCCTGCCCAAGCCCCTCTTGGATACTTTTTGCAGCCCCCGTGATATAGATTGCCGCCGCGGCATTGAGTGCGACAATATCTTTTTTAGCCCCTTCTTGGTTATCGAGGATATCCAGGGTGATCTTTGCATTGGTTTGCGCATCACCTCCTGCAAGATCTTCAGCCGATGCCTGGTTTAGACCGAACTGTTCTGGATGGATGGTGTAGGTTGTCACTTTTTTATCATCATGGAGTTCAGCCACATGGGTGATCCCTGTGGTTGTGATCTCATCGAGTCCATCCTCAC